>NZ_JBICKE010000057.1:0-71328 GCF_043103865.1 Pseudomonas sp. yb_5 | reverse complement strand
GCAGCGGCAACGGTGAACGGCGGGTGGAAATTGGCCAGCAGGCCCGGCCTATTCGCGGGTAAACCCGCTCCTACGACCGACAAACCTGAGCTAGAACGCTATTACGGCAATTGCACCTGCGGCTTGGTCGCGGCAAAGATCGCCCAACTGGAGACGAACAGCGCCGCGATCAACGGGCCGATCACGAAGCCGTTGAGGCCGAACACCGCCAGCCCGCCAAGGGTCGACACCAGGATCAGGTAGTCCGGCATGCGGGTATCCTTGCCCACCAGGATGGGCCGCAACACATTATCCACCAGGCCGATCACCAGCACCCCGAACGCGGTAAGCACCACCCCTGGCAGTATCGCCCCGGTCAGCAGGAAGTACGCCGCCACCGGCGCCCAGATGATGCCCGCGCCCACCGCCGGCAGCAGCGACAGAAATGCCATCAGCACCGCCCACACCAGCGCACTCGGGATGTCCAGCACCCAGAAAATAAAACCACCCAACGCACCTTGGGTAATGGCCACCAGCACGTTGCCCTTCACCGTCGCCCTCACCACACGATTGAACTTCAACTGCAAACGACGCTTCTGGTGTTCGGGCAGCGGTACGGCCATGCGCACCCGGCGCGCGACGTCCGGGCCATCACGCAGGAAAAAGAACAGCAGGTACATCATGATGCCGAAACTGATCAGGAACTCGAACGTGCCCTGGCCAAAGCTGAACGCCTGGCTGGCCAATACCTGGCTACCCTGGGTTGCCCACTTGGTGATCTTGTCACGCAACCCGTCGAGGTTACCCATGCCCATGTTGTCCAGGCCACGCTGGGCGAATGCCGGGAGCATGTCCTTGCCGCGCTCGACGTAACCGGCGATGTCCAGTTGCCCGCTTTCGATGCGCTGGTACAGCGTGGCGCCCTCTTGTACCAGCAGCGCGCTGGTGATGATCACCGGCAGGATCGCCACAAGCAGGCACACCAGCGTGGAGGTGATTGCGGCAAGGTTACGCCGACGCCCGCAGCGGATCAGCAAGTTACGCTGCAGCGGGGCGAACAGGATGCCGAGGATCACCGCCCAGAAGATTGCGCCGTAGTACGGCAGAAGAATCCAGAAGAAGGCAATGGTCACCAGCGCCAAGAGTACTGCCAGGGCCTTGTTCTGTAGCGCGGTTTCGTTCATCGCAGTTCCTCACATGGCTTATGAGTGATTAGTGCACCGCACCTGGACAAAAGTGCCGCGCTCTCTTGACGCAAATCAATACGCACCTTGTCCATCGCCCCTAGCATCGCCGCCTTTTTGCCCCGGTGCGCACATGAACCCTACTGCCAAGCCCGAACTGCTGGCCCCCGCCGGCACTCTCAAGACCATGCGCTACGCGTTTGCCTACGGCGCCGATGCGGTCTACGCCGGCCAGCCACGTTACAGCTTGCGGGTGCGCAACAACGCGTTCGATCACGCCAACCTGGCGCTGGGGATCGAGGAGGCGCATGCCCTGGGCAAGCGCTTCTACGTGGTGGTCAACATCGCCCCGCACAATGCCAAGCTCAAGACCTTCCTCAAGGACCTGGCACCCGTGATCGAGATGGCCCCGGACGCGCTGATCATGTCCGACCCCGGCTTGATCATGCTGGTGCGCCAGCACTTCCCACAGATGCCGGTGCACCTGTCGGTGCAGGCCAACACCGTCAACTGGGCCAGCGTGCAGTTCTGGCAGCAACTTGGCCTGAGCCGGGTGATCCTGTCGCGGGAGCTGTCGCTGGACGAAATCGAGGAAATCCGCCAGCAGGTGCCGGGCATGGAGCTGGAAGTGTTCGTGCACGGCGCCCTGTGCATGGCCTATTCCGGCCGTTGCCTGCTGTCGGGCTACCTCAACAAGCGTGACGCCAACCAGGGCACCTGCACCAATGCCTGCCGCTGGAAATACGACGCCACGCCGGCCACCGAGAACGCCACCGGTGACATCGTGCGCCAAGTGCAGCCCACCCTGGGCCTGGGTGCACCCACCGACCAAGTGTTCCTGCTACAGGAAAGCAACCGCCCCGGCACTGAAATGCCAGCGTTCGAGGATGAACACGGCACCTACATCATGAACGCCAAGGACCTGCGAGCCATCCAGCACGTCGAGCGCCTGGCCTTGATGGGTGTGCATTCGCTGAAGATCGAGGGCCGCACCAAATCACACTTCTACTGTGCCCGCGCGGTGCAGTCGTATCGCCAGGCGATCGACGACGCGGTGGCCGGGCGGCCATTCGACCGCGCCCTGATGGGCAACCTCGAATCCCTGGCGCAACGCGGTTACACCGAAGGTTTCCTGCGCCGCCACGTGCACGACGAGTACCAGAACTACCAGCGCGGCAACTCGGTGTCCGAGCGCCAGCAATTCGTTGGCGAACTGACCGGCGTGCGTATCGACGGCCTCGCCGAGGTCAAGGTGAAGAACCGCTTCGCCGTGGGCGACCATCTGGAGCTGATGACCCCGCGCGGTAACTACCACTTCGACCTGCACCGCCTGTGCAACCGCCAGCAGCACGCCATCGAGGTCGCACCGGGCGATGGCCATGTGGTGTACCTGCCGATCCCGGAACAGGTTGCCCTCGACTACGGCCTGCTGATGCGCGACCTCCGCATCGACGAAGCAACAAGCTGACAACACTGTAATGTGCACCTCAGCTACCTGACAGCCGGCGGCAGCGAACATCGTGGCTCTTCCGCATGAGGCCTCGCCATGTTGCGCAACCCCTCCCGCCGTACGTTTGTCAAAGGCCTGGGCGCCGCCAGCACGCTGGCGGGCCTGGGGCTGTGGCGCCCGCTGGCCCAGGCCGCCGAAGGCCGAGACCTGGCCGGCCAGCATTTCGAGCTGTTCATTGGCCAGACCCCGGTCAACATCACAGGCCGGCCGCGTACCGCACTGACCGTCAACAACAGCCTGCCCGGCCCGTTACTGCGCTGGCGCGAAGGTGATACTGTGACGTTGCGCGTGCGCAACCGACTGGCGCAGGACACCTCGATCCACTGGCACGGCATCATCCTGCCAGCCAAAATGGACGGCGTGCCTGGCCTGAGCTTCGCTGGCATCGAACCCGGCGGCGACTACCTGTACCAGTTCACCCTGCGCCAGAGCGGCACCTACTGGTACCACAGCCATTCGGGGCTGCAGGAGCAAGCCGGGGTATACGGGGCGATCGTGATCGAGCCACGCGAGCCCGAAACGCACCGCTACCAGCGCGATCATGTGCTGCTGTTCAGCGACTGGTCAGACCAGGCGCCGGAACACCTGATGGCAACGCTGAAGAAGCAGTCCGACGCGTACAACTTCCACAAGCGCACGGTTGGCGATTTCATCGAGGACGTGGCCGAAAACGGCTGGAGCCCCACCGTCGCCGAACGCACGGCCTGGGCGCGCATGCGCATGAGCCCAACCGACCTCGCGGATATCAGCGCCGCCACCTACACCTACCTGCTCAACGGCCAACCACCGCAAGGCAACTTCACCTGCCTGTTCCAGCCAGGCGAAACCGTGCGCCTGCGGCTGATCAACGCCTCAGCCATGACCTATTTCGACTTCCGCATCCCTGGGCTGAAGCTGACGGTGATCGCCGCCGACGGTTTGCCGGTGACCCCCGTGAGCGTGGATGAACTGCGCATTGCCGTGGCAGAGACCTACGACGTGCTGGTAACCGTGGGCGACCAACCCGCCTACACCCTGTTCGCCCAGAGCATGGACCGCACCGGCTTCGCCCGCGGCACCTTGGCCCGTGCGGCCGGGCTGCAGGCACCGGTGCCAGCCCCCGACCCGCGCCCGGTGCTGAGCATGGACGACATGGGCCACGGCAGTATGGATGCCATGACGGGCATGGACCACGGCAACATGGCCGGCATGAGCCACGCCGCCATGCCGGCCATGCAGCAACACCCGGCCAGTGAAACCGGCAACCCGCTGGTGGACATGCAGACCATGGCACCGCGCCCCAACCTGGCCGACCCTGGCATAGGCCTGCGTGACAATGGTCGCCGCGTGCTGACCTACGCCGACCTGCGCAGCCCCTACCCCGACCCGGACGGCCGCCCGCCATCGCGTGACATCGAGCTGCACCTGACCGGCCATATGGAACGCTTCGCCTGGTCGTTCGACGGCATCAAGTTCAGCGACGCCGAACCGCTGCGGCTGACCTACGGGGAGCGCGTGCGCATCACCCTGGTCAACGACACCATGATGACCCACCCCATCCACCTGCACGGCATGTGGAGCGACCTGGAAGACGAGCATGGCCAGTTTCTGGTGCGCAAGCACACCGTCGATATCCCGCCCGGCAGCCGACGCGCCTACCGGGTGACTGCCGACGCGCTGGGCCGCTGGGCCTACCACTGCCACTTGCTCTACCACATGGAGAGCGGCATGCTCCGCGAGGTACGCGTCGATGAATGACACCCGCAACCGCAGCATCGTGGCAGGCGTGACGCTACTGACCTTGCTCGCCAGTGAACGGGCGATGGCCGCGGGTTTCGAACACACGAACCACGGCCAGATGGGCCATCAGGCCATGCCCATGAACCATGAAAGCATGGGCCATGGCCAGCCTTCCCTCAGCCAGCCTCGCACACCCCTGCCTGCCATCACCGACGCCGACCGCCGCGCCGCATTCCCGCCATTGCCAGGGCACCAGGCGCATGACCGGGCGCTGAACTGGGCAGTGATCGTGGACAAGCTCGAATACCAGAATTTCGAGAGCAGCAGCGCCCTGAACTGGAACGCCACCGCCTGGGTCGGCGGCGATATCGACCGCTTGTGGCTGCGCACCGAAGGCGAACGCGAACAGGGCAAGACCCACAAGGCCGAGCTGCAGGCGCTGTGGGGCCATGCCGTGAGCCCGTGGTGGGAACTGGTGGCCGGCGTACGCCAGGACTTCAAGCCTGCCAGTGGCCAAACCTGGGCCGCCCTCGGCATCCAGGGCACACCGTTGTATGGCCTGGAGCTGCAAGCCACCGCCTATGCAGGCGAACGGCAACAGACCGCGCTGCGTCTGGAAGCCGCTTACGCTATGCTGCTGACCAACCGCTGGATACTGGAGCCGACCCTGGAGGCCAACCTCTACGGGCGCAACGACGCCGGGCGCGAGCAAGGCGCGGGGCTGGCCGACAGCGAGGTGGGCCTGCGCTTGCGCTACGAGATCACGCGCGGCTTCGCCCCCTACGTAGGGCTCAGTTTCAACCGCCTGCACGGCTCGCGTGCCAACCAGGCCCGAGAAGACGGCGAAGACCTGGGCCAGACCCGCCTGGTCGCCGGTATCCGCCTGCGTTTTTAGAGGAGTGCTTCACCATGCTGCGCAAACACCTGCTGACCCTGAGCCTGCTGGCCGTCACCGGCCTAGCCCAGGCCGCCGAGACCATCGACGTCTACCGCGATCCCAACTGCGGCTGCTGCAAGGCCTGGATCAGCCACCTGCGTGACAACGGTTTTATCGTCAATGACCACGTCGAGCCAAACATGAGCGCCGTCAAGCAACGCCTGGGCGTGGCGCCGCGCCTGGCGTCGTGCCACACCGGGGTGATCGACGGCAAGTTTGTCGAAGGCCACGTGCCGGCCGAGCAGGTGCGCCTGCTGGCCAAGCGCAACGACCTCAAGGGCCTGGCGGTACCGGGCATGCCCATGGGCTCGCCCGGCATGGAGATGGGTGACCACAAGGATGCCTACCAGGTCATCGGGGTGACCCAGAATGGCCAGGACACCGTGGTCGCCAACTACTGATGCTCAGCCTGGGGGCGCTGTTTCTCAGCGCCTTTGGTGCCGCCACCCTGCTACCGCTGCAATCAGAGGCCGTGCTGGTCGGTCTGTTGCTGCGCCAGCCCGAGGCATGGGCGATCCTGCTGCTGGTAGCCACCCTGGGCAACGTGCTCGGCTCGGTGGTCAACTGGCTGCTGGGCCGGGCCATCGAGCACCTGCGCGACAAACGCTGGTTCCCTTTCAGCGCTGCCCAGCTGGCGCGTGCGCAGCAGCGCTACCAACGCTGGGGGCAATGGTCGCTGCTGCTCAGCTGGATGCCGGTGATCGGCGACCCGCTGACGCTGATCGCCGGGATCATGCGTGAGCCGTTCTGGCGCTTCCTGTTGCTGGTGACCCTGGCCAAGGCTGGCCGCTATGCAGTGCTTGCGATGATTACCCTGGGCTGGTTTCACGCCTGGTAACACCTTTCAGGTTTCGCGTGGTCCACTGGCTGTTACAGTCGCCCCAATCAACCCGGCCCTACACGGAGTACCCCCATGCTGCGCGCATCCGCCCTTGCCCTGGCCTGCCTTGCCAGCAGTTCGGCCATCGCTGCCGAGTCGCCGACCTACGGCCCCCAGCTCGAAGGCTTCAGCTACCCGCACCCACTCAAGCATTTCGACTTCACCTCCCAGGGCCAGGCCCTGCAGATGGGCTACATGGACGTGCCCGCCCAAGGCCAGGCCAATGGCCACAGCGTGGTGCTGATGCACGGCAAGAACTTCTGCGCCGCCACCTGGGAAACCACCATCGACGCCCTGAGCAAGGCCGGCTACCGGGTCATCGCCCCCGACCAGGTCGGTTTCTGTACGTCGAGCAAGCCGGCGCATTACCAGTACAGCTTTCAGCAACTGGCCGACAACACCCATGCCCTGCTCGAACGGCTGGGTGTGAAGCAAACCATTGTGCTCGGTCACTCCACCGGCGGCATGCTCGCCACCCGCTATGCGCTGATGTACCCCCAGCAGGTGGAACGCCTGGCAATGGTCAACCCGATCGGTCTGGAAGACTGGAAAGCCCTCGGCGTGCCCTACCGCACCGTGGACCAGTGGTATGCCCGCGAGCTCAAGCTGGATGCCGAAGGCGTACGCGCCTATGAGCGCAAGACCTATTACGCCGGGCGCTGGAAGCCTGAATACGAACGCTGGGTGCAGATGCTGGTGGGCTTGAACAAAGGGCCAGGGCATGAAACGGTGGCGTGGAACTCGGCACTGATCTACGACATGATCTTTACCCAGCCGGTGTACCATGAGTTCAGGCACCTGCAGATGCCGACCCTGCTGCTGATCGGCGACAAGGACACCACGGCCATCGGCAGCGATATCGCGCCGCCGGAGTTGAAGGCCAAGCTGGGCAAGTATGCAGAGTTGGGGCCGCAGGTGGCCAAGCTGATACCCAAAGGTGAGCTGATCACCTTCGAAGGCATGGGGCATGCGCCGCAAATCGAGGAACCGGTGCGGTTCAATCGCACCCTGGTCGAATGGCTGGGCAAGTGAGCCAATGATTGGTCCCCCGTGGAAGCGCACAGGCTTTGGAATTTTGCGCAAGCCCGCTGCTGCCACAGGGTTCCTCTACACGTTCCAGACCAGCGCTTCTGTCCAGCCCAGCTCGGCAAAGTCGCCCGCCCGCAACTCGGCCTCTTCCTCGCAGAAAAACTCATCCAGCTGCGGCGGCCTGACCGCTGTATCACTGAGCATCGCGTGCACCTGCCCACGGTGATGCACCTGATGCTCGAACAGATGCGCCAGCAAACGCAGCCGCTGCTCGCGTTGCACCCGATCAGGCCGCACGACGCTCACATAGCGGCCCAGGTCGCCATCACTCAGCCCCCGGCAGTAGGCGATCAAACGGTGGTCAGCCTGGGCCTGCTCGGCATGCAGGTCGGTACAGGTGGCAAACGGCTGCTCCGGGTCGAAGAAGCGTTCGCCGTCGGCATCGGGCTGCTCGCCGCGCTGCTCGCACTCCAGCATATGCAGGTAGAACCAATCCACCGTCAGCAAATGGTTGAGGGTGGCCTTGATCGACGGGAAGAAGCTGCAACGCGGGGCGACGAACTCGTCCTGGGTCAGTTGCAGGCAGGCCTTGTACAGGCGGTGATTGGCCCAGCCATTGTTATAGGCCTGGGTCAGCAGATGATGCGATAACGGCTGCATGGTCGGCTCCTTTTCAGGCGAAGCGTTGCAGTTGCATCTCCCGCAGCCGGCTCAGGGTACGCTGGTACGGGAACGCCAGATAACCTTGAGTGTAGAGCGCATCGAGCGGCACCTGTGCCTCCAGGTACAACGCCACCCGGCGGTCATAGCATTCGTCGACCAGGGCGATGAAACGGCGAACCGCATCGTCCTTGGGCGACAGCGCAGGCAGTTCACGGTCGCCCGCCACTACCCTCGCCGCGCCATCTTCGGTGCCACGGGCAATACGCCCCGCCCGCTGCTCCCCGCCCAGCGCCGGAATGCCGGATACCAGAATCGAGGAAAAACGGTCACACAAGGCCATGAACTCCATGGCCGCCAGGGGTTGATCGCACAGATCGGTGAAACGACACCAGATAGCCTGCTCACTGCGCCGCACGACTTGAATGTGCCTTGAGCCAATAACCAAAGGCTGATCAGTGCCGGTATCTTCAGGGCTGAGCTGGCGAAACACCTTGCCCAACTGGCTGGCCTGCTCCGCCTCGGCTACCCAATAGCGCTGCCGCGCTTCACCGGGGTGCAGGCGGTGATCCTGCTCGCCCACTACTGGCAGTACCTGCATGTGACGACCAATGGCGGCGATGGCCGGCAGGAACCGCTCGCGGTTGAAGCCATCGCGGTAGAGCTGCTCGGGTGGCTGGTTGGAGGTGGCGACGATCACCACACCCTGATCGAACAATACCTGGAACAGGCGGCCGAGGATGATCGCATCACCGATGTCGTTGACGAACAGTTCGTCGAAGCACAGCACGCGGATTTGCCGCGCCAGCTCTGCCGCCAGGGCCAGCAGCGGGTCGGCGGTGCCGTTGAGCTGAAACAGGCGCTGATGCACCCAGGCCATGAAGTGGTGGAAGTGCTGGCGCCGGCTCGGTATGCGCAGACACTGGTGGAACTGATCCATCAGCCAGGTCTTGCCGCGCCCGACCGGGCCCCAGAGGTAGAGGCCCTGGGTGGGGCGGCCCTGCTCGAGGGACTGGAAGCAGCCTTGCAAGGCCTCGACGACGCGGGCCTGGGCGGGGTCAGCAACGTAGCCCTGAGTGCTCAGGGCTTGCTGGTAGAGGGATTGGGGGTCGATGGCCATGGCCGCATTCTACCCGACTGCCACCCTCGGTGCAGGAGCGCGTCAGTCGGTCAGGCCGACCTTGAGTAGCGCGCCATCCTTGTCTTCCGTCAGTACATACAGGTACCCATCCGGCCCCAGCCGCACATCACGGATACGCGCCTTCAGGTCACCGAGCAACCGCTCTTCATGCACCACCTTGTCGCCGTCCAGTTGCAAGCGGATCAATTCCTGAGTGGCCAACGCACCGATGAACAGATTGTGGTCCCAGGCCTTGAACGTCGGGCTGTCGTAGAACGCCATGCCGCTGATACCCGGTGACTTGTCCCAGACATGGTGCGGGTCGACCATGCCGTCCACATGCTCGCCCTTGGCCTCGGGGATGGGCAGCAGCGAGTAGTTGATGCCGTGGGTCGCAATCGGCCAGCCATAGTTCTTGCCAGGCTTTGGAATGTTGATTTCATCCCCCCCGCGCGGGCCGTGTTCATGGGTCCACAGCTGGCCGGTCCAGGGGTTGAGCGCGGCACCTTGCTGATTACGGTGGCCGTATGACCAGATCTCCGGGCGCACGTTGTCCTTGCCGACGTAGGGGTTGTCTTTGGGCACTTCGCCGTCCGGCAGAATACGCACGACCTTGCCTTGCAACTTGTCCAGGTCCTGGGCAGTGGGGCGTTGGTTGTTCTCGCCCAGGGCGATGAACAGGTAGCCGTCGCGGTCGAACACCAGCCGCGAGCCGAAGTGGTTACCCACCGACAGCTTGGGCTGCTGGCGAAAGATCACGGTGAAGTTCTCCAGCCGGGCGCGGTCTTCGGACAGCTGCCCGCGGCCGACCGCAGTTCCGGCCTTGCCGTCACTGCCCTCCTCGGCGTAGGACAGGTAGACGGTGCGGTCCATGCCGAACTCCGGTGACAGCGCCACATCCAGCAAGCCGCCCTGGCCCTCGGCCCAGACCTTGGGTACACCGCTGATCGACGGGCCGACCTTGCCTTCGGCATTGACCAGCCGCAGGTTGCCGGCGCGCTCGGTCACCAGCATGTCCTTGCCGCCGGGCAGGAAGGCCAGTGCCCAGGGATTGCGCAGGCCATCGGCAAGCGTGCTGACGGTCAAGGTACCTTCTTCGCTGGGAAACCGCTGTTCGGACGCCGCATGCGCCCACAAGGGCAATAGCGCGGCGGCCGTCAGGCTGGCCAGCCAGGGTGTTCGTAGCATGCCGGATTCCTTTCAAGTGGGCTTAAGGCGCACGTGGGTTGTCGCGCGGTGGCCGGGTGGGTTCCAGGTTCGGGGTTTGCTGTTGGCGGCGCAGGTTGTCGCCATTGCCGATGCCACGATTGTCCAGGGTGGGTGGGCGCTGGTACGGGGCGGTGGACGGGCCACGTACCGGTGGCGCAGCCGGCATGCTGCCTTGACGGCTGTTGGGGTTGGCCCGCTGGATCGGGCTGTTGTAAGGGTTGTTGTTGCCGGCAGCACGTTGCACGGGCTGCTGCGCAGCCGCGTACGCGGGCAGGCACAAGGCCAGGCCGAGGGCCAGGATGGGCAATGTCGGGGTCATGCTTCACCTCCTGTACGAAAATGCCGCGCCTGGTGGATTTGATAGCCTAAGGCGCGAGGGGTTCGCGGCAAAAGTGTGAATGCGGGTGGAGATGATTCCTGATGTTTCAGTATGGGCCTCGGAGTGCTGCTTTGCAGCCATTCGCGGGCGCGCCCGCTCCCACGGTCACCCACAGATTTCTGGCCTGTGAGACACGTGTGGGAGCGGGCTTGCCCGCGAATGGCCGCAAAATCTACTGGCCGTTGTCCACCTTGTGCCGCGCCGCATACAGGCACAGCATCTCCATGGCCAGGGTTGCCCCGGCCAAAGCGGTGATATCGGCATGGTCATAGGCTGGCGCCACTTCCACCAAGTCCATGCCTACCAGGTTGATGCCACGCAGCCCCCCCAGAATCTCCAGCGCTTGCACCGTGCTCAGCCCGCCACACACCGGTGTTCCGGTACCGGGCGCGTAGGCCGGATCGAGGCAGTCGATGTCGAAGGTCAGGTACACCGGCCGCTCGCCCACCCGCTGGCGAATCGCCGCAATCACCGCCTCTGTGCCCTGGCGGTGCACCTGCCGAGCATCGAGAATGGCAAAACCCTGGCTGTCGTCATTGGTCGTGCGCAGGCCAATCTGCACCGAGTGGGCCGGGTCAACCAGGCCTTCGCGGGCGGCATGCCAGAACATGGTGCCGTGGTCGATGCGCTTGCCCGCCTCGTCTGGCCAGGTGTCACTGTGCGCATCGAAATGAATGAGCGCCAGCGGGCCATGGCGGCGGGCGTGAGCCTTGAGCAGCGGGTAGCTGATGAAGTGATCGCCACCGAGGGTGAGCATGGCGCAACCCGCCTGCAGAATATGCTCGGCATGGGCCTCGATGCTGTCCGGTACCGACTGCGGCGTGCCGCCGTCGAAGGGGCAGTCACCATAGTCGATCACCGCCAGGTGGTCGAACGGGTCGAACGCCCACGGCCAGTGGCGGGCCCAGGCCTGCTGGACCGAGGCAGTACGGATCGCCCGCGGGCCGAAGCGCGCGCCGGGGCGGTTACTGGTGGCCGTGTCGAACGGCACACCGCTGACCACCACATCCACACCGCGCAAGTCGCGGCTGTAGCGGCGGCGGGAAAAACTGACAACACCGGCGTAGGTGCTTTCTGCGGCGGTCCCATACAGGCTATCGCGGGTAATTGCCTGGTCGTTGCTTGCGGCTTGGTCCACGGTCGGGCTCCTTGATTGTCATGGGCTACTGCCGGATGCGGAAGGCGGTCCACAGACGGTTGCGTTGGCGCAGGTCGGCCAGGGCCATGCTGCGGTCGGCATACAGGCGCTGACGCACCTCGGCCGACGGGTAGATATCCGGGTCGTTGCGCACCGCTTCGTCCACCAGCGGCGTGGCAGCCTGGTTGGCGTTGGCGAAGAACAGCGTGTTGGTCAGCGCTGCCACCGACTCTGGCTTGAGCATGAAGGCAATGAACGCCCGGGCGGCCTCGGGGTGCGGGGCGTCCTTGGGGATGACCAGGTTGTCCTGCCATACCAGCGTGCCTTCGCGGGGGATGCGGTAGATCACCTCGAACGGCTTGCCGGCACGGCGGGCCTGGTCGGCGGCCATCGCGGCATCACCGTTGTAGGTCAGCGCCAGGCACACGCTGCCATTGGCCAGATCGTTGATCTGCCGGCCGTTGGCGACGTAGCTGATCGACGGCTGCAACTGGCTGAGCAGGTTCTGCGCGGCGGCCAGGTCACCCTTGTTCTGGCTGTAAGGGTCCTTGCCCAGGTAGTTCAGGGCTACGCCGATCACCTCCTGGGGCGAGTCGGGTATAGCGATGCCGCAACCCTTCAGGCGGGCGGCGTACTCGGGTTTGAACAACAGGTCGAGGCTGTCCAGCGGTACATCGCCAAGGCGCTGGCGTACCGCCTCCACATTTACCCCCAGGCCCAGCGTGCCCCAGGTGTACGGCACAGCATGGCGGTTGCCGGGGTCAACCTCGGCCAGTTTGCCCAGCAGGTCCTTGTCGAGGTTGTCGTAGCCAGGCATGGCCTGAGCATCCAGCGGTTGCAGGGCATTGGCCTTGAGCGCCCGGGCCAGCACGGTGGAGGACGGCACCACCACGTCGTAGCCGCTACCACCGGTCAGCAGCTTGGTTTCCAGCACCTCGGGGGTGTCAAAGGTGTCGTAACGCACCTTGTAGCCGGTTTCCCGTTCGAAGCGCTGCAGGGTTTGCGGGGCAACGTAATCGGCCCAGCTGTAGAGGTTGACGACCTTTTCTTCGGCCTGCAGCGGCAGGGCCAGAACCAGAGACAAAAGGCACAACGATCGACGCATGGCGGACACCTCGGTAAATGGGTGGATGCCGCGAGCATGCCAGCCGGGTTACATTGCACCAATGGCAAGTTTGCAAAGCTGACATTCACCAGGAGCAATGTAATGCTGGGACAAGTGCACGATCCCGACCTGCACCTGCTGCGGCTGTTCGTCACTGTAGTCGAGGCGGGTGGCTTCAGCGCCGCTCAAGGCGTGCTGGGCCTGAGCCAGCCCACCATCAGCCAGCGCATGGCGCAACTGGAGGCACGCTTGGGTTACCGCCTGTGCAGCCGCGGCAAGGGTGGTTTTCGCCTGACGGAAAAAGGTGAACTGCTATTGGACGCGGCGCGTGGGCTGCTGCTGAACATCGAGCAGTTTCGCCAGCAGGCCAACGGCGTTGCCGGGCGGCTGCTGGGAACTGTGCGCATAGGCATGGCGGAAAATCAGGACAAGGCGGTGAGCCTGAAACTGGCGGCGGCCATTGCGGTATTTCGCAGGCGAGAGGAATCGGTGCAACTGGAGCTAGTCAGTGCACCGCCGGCAGAGCTGGAACGGCTGTTGCTGGAGCAGCGGCTGGACTATGCCATCAGCTACTTTTCCGGCAACCAGGCAGCCTTTGATTACCAGCCCTTGTTCGCGGAGCGGCAGCGGCTGTATTGCGGCAGGGGGCATGAGCTGTATGGGGAAACGGATGTTGGGCTTGAGCGGTTGCTGGACATGGACCAGGTGCGCCATCCGTACCGTTTTCTCAAAGGGGGCGAACCGTTCCAGAGCAGACGCAGCACGGCAGTGGCGGAGCAGATCGAAAGCGTGCTGACGTTCATGCTGTCTGGGCGGCATATTGGCTACTTGCCATGCCACTGTGCACAGGGCTGGGAGGCCGAGGGGCTGTTATGGGCGCTGGACCCTGAGCTTGATTTTGGGGTGCCGTTCACCCTGGCCCGGCACCGGGCACAGGGGGTTGGCGAGGCAGCCCATGTATTTGCGCAGGATTTGCTGGCGGCGTTTGCCTGAACCGGCCCCTTCGCGGGTAAACCCGCTCCTACGCCGGATCGGGGGTGGACACCTGTCGGTGGCTGGGCACAGGCACCGTCGTGTAGGAGCGGGGGTGGACACCGGTCGGTGGCTGGGCACAGGCCGTCGTGTAGGAGCGGGTTTACCCGCGAACAGGCCGGCCCTGCTGGCCAATTTCAACCCGCCGTTCACCGTCGCCGCCACCACCGTATTCGCGGGTAAACCCGCTCCTACAGGGGCTCATAACGTCTGAAGACGGCGCTGTGGTAGGAGCAAGCGGGTTTACCCGCGAACAGGCCCGTTCAGGCGACCACAATCAGTAAGCCATGCTCCAGCTCAGCGTGTAGGTACGCCCGCGCCCCTGGTAGTCATACAGATACGCCGGCCCGTAGGTCGGCGAATAGAACAACGTCGCGCGCTGTCCCCATACCGTGCTGTACTGCTTGTCCAGCAGGTTCTGGATACCGGCACTGAAGGTGCCGAAACCGGTGTCCTGGCTGCCCAGCAGGTCGAAGGTGGTGTAGCCGTCAATCTCGTGATCAGCATCGTCCTTCAGGCTGAAGGCATGGTTGGCCTGCAACCGCGCACTGCGCCCATCGGCCTTCCAGCCGACGAACGCGGTGGCCTTGGATAACGAAGCGTATCGGGCATCGCGCTTGATCCAGCCGCCGTCGGCGGCCTCTTCCTCGGAGCGTGTCATGTGCAATGTGCCGCCAGCTTCCCAGCCGGTCTGGAAGTGCCGGGTCAGTGCCCCTTCAAAGCCGAAGTCGCGGCTTTTCTGATCTTCCACATCGATGGTCAGCGTTTGCGAATCGACGTTGATGATCTTGTCCGACCAGATGTAGTACAGCGCTGCCTGTGCATCCCAGTCCAGGTCGGCATAGCGCCAGCCCAATTCCACCTGGCGGCTCTTGATACCCGCCAACGGGTTATCGGCCACGCTCAGGCCCGGCTTGCCGTAGTACTTGGCCGGGTCAGGCAGGTCGAAGCCTTCGCCATAGTTGCTCCACACCTGGTGGCCGTTCTTGAAGTCGTAGATGGCACCGACGTTGAACAGGTTGACCTGATAGTCGTTACTGCCACCTGGCACACCCTTGAAGTCGCTGACATCAACGTCCATCTGCTGCCGCCGGGCACCACCGGACAATGTCAGGTTGTCGGTGGCATGCCAGTCCAGCTGGGCATACACCGACACACCATCCACCCGGTAGCTGGGGTAGCGTGCGGCCTTGCTGTCTTTTTCCAGCTCCAGGCCACCCGACTCGGACGAGGTCTGGGCGTTGAAGGTGGTCTGCTCCGCGTTGAAGCGCTCACGATCCAGATCAACGCCGTAGGTCAGCTTCAGCGTATCCCACTGTTTGGCAAACAGGCCCTTGAGGCTGGTGACCTCGAAGTTCTGCTGCGAGGCGGCAAAGTACACCCCGCGCGAGCCGGTGGGTGTGGCACGGTTGTAGTACGGGAACGGGTAGAAGTTGTCGTCTTCCTTGCGGTACGAGGCCTGCAGGTAGAAGTCCTGGCCCAGCACGTCGGTGTGGTGGTAATTGGCATTGAGCAGCAGGCGCCGCGTACGCGGCTCCAGGTCCGATGAATAACCGCTGCGCAGCTCGGCGTCTTCCAGGTCGGATGGCGCGTTGTAGTTCAGGTTGGGGAAGTAGATACCCGTGCTGCCGTGGTTGCCCGAGTCGTAGTACTGGGCCAACAGGTCGAGGCTCTGCTGGTCGTTCAGCTGCAGGCCCAAGGTACCGAGTACGTCGATGGTGCGGTTGTACTGCAGGTCGGTCTGGGTGTTGTCGATGAAGATCTGGTCGCCAGCACCATCGTAGAAGGCTTCGTTCTGCTCACCGGAAACCCCCAACCGGGCATTGACCCGCTCGTTGCCGCCGCTGACCGACTGGGCGAAACGCGTAGCCAGGTCGTCGCTGTTGTTGAAACCACTGCTGGCCCCCAACTGGGTCTCGAAGCGCGCCGGGCCGGGCTCGCCCTTCTTGGTCACGATGTTGATGATGCCGCCGGTGGCACCACCGCCGTAGATGGCGCTGGCGCCAGACAGCACTTCGACGCGCTCGACGTTGAACGGCGAAATGCTGTCGAACTGACGCGACAGGCCGCGTGAGCTGTTCTGGCTGACCCCGTCGATCATCACCAGCACGTTGCGCCCACGCATGTTCTGGCCGTAATTGGTGCGCCCTTCCGGCGCCAGGTCAAGGCCCGGCACCAGCTTGCCGATGGCTTCCTTCAGGCTGACGCCGCTGTCGATCTGCTCGCGCAATTGCTGCTGGTCGACCACCCAGACGGTCCCGGGGATTTCGCTGATGGCGGTGCTGGTGCGCGAGGCTACGCTGACCTCGATCGGCTTGAGGTTGACCGCCTGCGGCGCGGCCTCGGCCTTGCGCAGGGTGACGGTGCGAGCCTCGCTGAACTGCCAGCTCATGCCGCTGCCGGCCAGCAACTGCTGCAGGGCCTGCTCGACACTGTAGTTACCCTGCAACGCCGGGCTGACCTGGCCGGCGACATCGCCTGTGGTGTACAGCAGGTGCAGGCCGGCCTGGTCGGCGAAGGTGGTCAGCGCCTGGTCCAGCGGCTGGGCGGGCAGGTCGAGCTGGACCTGGCGAGCTTGCATCTGGGTCTGTCCGGCGGTCGTCGCGGCCCCTGCGTGCAGGGGACCGAACAACAAGGCCAAGGCACTGCAAGACATCAAGGCATGGTGAAAAGAACCGCGACGGCGGTGCAAGGGCTTGAGCATCAGAGGCACGAATGAGCTTCCTGACAAGTCGTAAATGAGAATGGGTTGCTGATCAGTCTCACTACGACGATCTGGCTTGCAGGAACTTGCAGTGCCAAATGAAAAATATTTTTATTTCTGTCCGGCCTCTTCGCGGGCAAGCCCGCTCCTACAACGACTGCGCCCGCCTGAATATCGTGCGACCTGTGCAGGAACGGGCTTGCCCGCCAAGAGGACGGTACAAGCTCATCAATGCACTACGGCCAACCACGGCAGGTAGGTCACCTTCAGGCCATACCGCTGCTCCAACGTCCGCAACAGGGCCTCAGGTTCATCCAGGTCGAACACCCCGCTCACCTCCATCGCAGCCAGCTTGCTGTCGGACAACACAATGCGCCCATGCCGGTAACGCTCAAGCTCCGTCAGCACCTGCCCCAGCGGCTTGCCGTTGAAGATCAGCTTGCCCCGCTGCCAGGCCATCTGCGTGACGGCATCGGCCGCCACCGCCAGTTGATGTTCACCCACCTTGGCTTCACCGCGAGCCAACACGACGTGGCCATCGCGCTGCACGCTGAAGGTGGCGGCATTGCCCTGCACCCGCGCACCGGCCGTATCGACCACAAACGGTCGTGAATCATCGGCGGTCTCGAACAGTGCCTCACCCGCATCGAGTACCACACGCCGCTCATGCTCGTTGAACGCCACGCTCAAGGCACTGGCGCTGTTCAGCGTCACCCGTGTGCCATCTGTCAGGGTAATGACCTGCCGCTCGCCCACGGCGGTGTGATAATCGGCCAGCAGCATCGGGGCTTGCTGCCAACCCGCCACCGCGGCGACCAGCAATACCACCGATGCCGCCACACCCGCCTGTTTCAGTCGGCCGCGGCAATGGCGCAGGGCCTGGCCGATGTACTTCGCCACCATGCTCTCGGAAACCCCCAGGCGTTGAGCAACCTGCTTCTGGGTCAGGCCCTCGACACGGTTGAGCAACAGCGCCTGGCGGGCATTGTCCGGTAACTGCAACAGCGCCTGGTCAAGAATCTGCAAGCGCTCACGGGCCAGCAACGCCGCCTCGGGTGCCGGCGCCGGGCAGGCCACCTCACAGGCTCCGTCGCTGTCGTCGTGGCTGGCGGCGATGCGTTGCTCACGGCGCAAGGCGTCAATCGCCAGGTTGCCCGCCACGCGGAAGATGAAGCTGCGCGCGTGCAGCACCGGCACCGCCTGCTCGTCGATGTTCACCAGCTTCAGGTAGGTTTCCTGGGCCACGTCGGCGGCACGCTGGCGGTCGCTCATGCGCCGCGTCAGAAACTGCAGCAGGTCGTCGTAGTGCTCCTGGAAACTTGCCAGCAGGCCCGACATGGGTGAAGTCAGCATGATTGGGGAACAGCCAGTAAGAGAGGTTAGCGGGCGTTAATGAGAAACAGTATCTTTCATATCAACCGATACTTTCAACGTCGACGCGCATTTGCCACACTGCCAGCTCCACTCCGGCAAGGTCACAGCCCATGACTGCCCGTCTGTACCGCAACACCCGCCTGTTCCTGGTCCTGCTGCTGACCTGCGGGCTGGCGGCCTGTGCGCTGTTCCAGCCACGCGACCCGGTGAACATCAGCGTGATCGGCATCGAACCACTGCCCGGGCAGGAGCTGGAACTGCGCATGGCGGTGAAAATGCGGGTGCAAAACCCCAACGAGGCGCCGATCGATTACAACGGCATCGCCTTGAACCTGGAAGTGAACGGCCAGCCGCTGGCCGCCGGGGTCAGCGACCAGCAGGGGCACATTGGCCGTTACGACGAAGCGGTGATCGTGGTGCCGGTCAGCATCACGGCGTTTTCCTTCCTTCGCCAGGCCTATGGGCTGGGCAAGCTGGATTCGCTGCAGGGGCTGCCCTACAAGCTGCGCGGCAAACTGGCCGGCGGGCCGCTGGGGACCGTGCGCTTTACCGATGAAGGCAGGCTGGACCTGCCCAAGGGCACCTACTGGTAAGCACCAAGCGGGAGTGCTCAGCGGTTGGCGCTGGCTGCGGCCATCAGCTTGTTGACTTCGCTGCGCACCATGCTGGCGTATTCAGGCGGCGTCATGCCGTCCAGTTCGGCGCGCACCCACTCGGCCCATTTGCCCTTGCGCCGTGGCTTTTCGGCAATCAGCCGGGCGGCTTCGCCCTTGGCTTTGCCCAGGTTGTTCTGCCACATCTCGAACAGCCGGGCCTTCTCTGCCTCGATCTGCGCCCGTTCCTCGAAGCTCATGTTGGCCAGATTGAAACTCATGAGGTTACCTGCAGGTTTGAAAATGGCCGCTATCTTACACCCAGGCAACCCATCATCGGAAAGCCGCCGCAACTTTCCCGACGTGGCGGCATCCATTGTTCACACTCCCATTGACGAGGACGAGTTCATGGCCCGGAAAAACGCCACGCTGACGGACAGCGATCAGATCAAGGACCAGGTATTCAGCGAACTGCAATCGCTGATAGAGGAATCGGAAAAACTGCTGAACGACAGTGCCGCCCTGGTCGGCGAAGAAGCAGAGACGCTGCGCGCCCAGGTAAGCCTGAAACTTCGTCAGGCTCGCCAGGCGGCCAGCAACGTGCGCAGCAAGGCGCAACCGGTGGTGGACGCCACCCAGGACTACATCGGCGGCCACCCCTGGCAAACCGTTGCCATTTCCGCCGGCCTCGGGCTGGTAGTGGGGCTGCTGCTGGGTCGGCGCCATTAAGGCCTGCGCCGCCTGGTGCACATCAGGCGGCCAAAGCCTGCGGGATGCCGCTGTGGAAGCGCAGTTCCTGGTCTGGTGACTGGATCAGCTCCATTTCCGCAGCGCGCACCAGCTCGACGCGGCGGGCGATGTCCGCCTCGTCTCCGTAGTTGTGCGCCAGTTTCAGGTAGCCCTGGTAGTGGCGCGCTTCGCTTTTCAGCAGCCCGTGGTAGAAGCGGCCCAGTTCTTCATCCAGATGCGGCACCAGCGCAGCAAAACGTTCACAGCTGCGCGCCTCGATGAACGCCCCCACCACCAGCGTATCCACCAGCTTGACCGGCTCGTGGGCGCGCACCAGCCGGCGCAACCCTGACGCATAACGCCCCGCCGACACCGGGCGCAACGGCACACCGCGACGCTTCATGAGGCGTAACACCTGTTCGTGATGCACCAGCTCCTCGCGGGCCAGGCGCGACATCATGTTGATCAGATCAAGGTGAGTGTTGTACTTGGCGATCAGGCTCAAGGCCGTGCTGGCGGCCTTGAACTCGCAGTTCTTGTGGTCGATCAGCAGGGTTTCCTGGTCGGCGAGCGCCGCTTCGATCCAGGCGTCTGGCGTCGGGCAGCCAAGAAAGGCGTCGATTTCGGGGATCAGGGACATAAGCGTGCAACCACACAGAACAGGCAGGGTCGGCGATTATACCGGCGGCGGCTGGCGACGCCAGTGACTATGCTTGATGTACATCAAGCGCTGGAGGGGAAAGCGCCGACTATAGTCAGGCACTGGTCGCCATCATCGAAGGGAGTTAACGCCCATGCAAGCCGTCCGCAGCATCCTCGTCGTCCTCGACCCCACACACGCCCATAGCCGGGCGCTTACGCGGGCCAAGCTGATCGCTGGCATCACCGGCGCACGCCTGCACTTGCTGATGTGCGACAAACGGCATGATCACAGTGCGCTGCTGAGCCTGCTGAGCAGCCAGTTGCATGATGACGGCTTCGACAATGTCACCCATGAAGAGGGCTGGCGCGACAACCTGCACGACACCATCATCCATGTACAGCAGGCCGAAGGCTGCGAACTGGTGATCAAGGATCACCGTCCGGACAACCCGCTGAAAAAGGCCCTGCTTACCCCCAGCGACTGGAAGCTGCTGCGCCAATGCCCGTGTGCCGTGCTGATGGTCAAGAGCGAGCGGCCGTGGACCGGGGGCAAGATCCTGGCGGCGGTGGACGTGGGCAACCAGGACGAAGACCACCGCCGCCTGCATGCCAGCATCATCGACCACGGCTTCGAGATTGCCAAACTGGCCAAGGGAGAACTGCATGTCATCAGCGCCCACCCCTCGCCGATGCTGTCAGCGGCGGACCCGACGTACCAGCTGAGCGATACGATCGAAAAGCGCTACCGTGAAGCGTGCAAGGCGTTCCAGGTCGAATACGGCATCAGCGAAGAGTGCCTGCATGTGGCCGAAGGGCCGGCGGATGTGTTGATTCCACATACCGAGCAGAAGCTCGATGCCGTGGTGACGGTGATGGGCACGGTGTGCCGCACGGGGATTTCCGGGGCGTTGATTGGTAATACCTCGGAGGTGGTGCTGGATGCGCTGCAGGGTGATGTGCTGGTGCTCAAGAGCGAGGAAGCCATCTCCCACCTGGCGGAGCTGGCCCGCGGCTGAGTAGGCAATATGCAGGCCCCTTGTAGGAGCGGGTTCACCCGCGGATGCGTCATTGATTTCAACGCCACATTCGCAGGCAAACCCGCCCCCAAGGTTCCGTTGCCGCCCGGGAATCTAGACCAACGCCTCCCGCACTTTTGGGTCAAGCCCCTCCCCCGCGTGGGCCTCGTTCCACTCTGCCAACTGCCGGAGCATCGCCGGCGTCCAGAAGCTCTTCATATGCTGCCGCACCCCTTGCACCGCCAGCGCCCGGTCTGGCTCGCTGTCGAAGTAATGGGCAATCTGGTTGGCCATCTTGACCAGGTTTTCGCTGCTCATCGGCGAACCTCGGCTTTTTCCACAGTACGGCGCTCTTTCAGCAGGCGCTGCTGTTCATCACTGAAGTCCTGATAGCGCTTTTGCCATTGCGATGGCTGGAACACTTTCACCACTTCCACTGCCGTCACCTTGTACTCGGGGCAGTTGGTGGCCCAGTCGGAGTTGTCGGTGGTGATCACGTTGGCCCCCGACTCGGGGAAGTGGAAGGTGGTGTACACCACGCCCGGCGCCACCCGCGTACTGACCTTGGCACGCAGCACAGTCTGCCCGGCGCGGCTGCCGATGCCGACCCAGTCACCGTCGTGGATACCACGGCTTTCAGCGTCGGTCGGGTGGATTTCCAGGCGGTCGGCGTCATGCCAGGCGACGTTGCCGGTACGCCGGGTCTGGGCGCCGACGTTGTACTGGCTGAGAATGCGCCCGGTGGTCAACAGCAACGGGTAGCGGTTGTTGACCTTTTCGTCGGTGGGCACATAGCCGGTGAGCATGAAGCGGCCCTTGCCACGCACGAACTGGTCGATGTGCATGGTCGGCGTGCCGTCTGGCGCGGCGTCGTTGCACGGCCACTGCAGGCTGCCGTGGCGGTCGATTTCAGCGTAGCTGACACGACGGAAGGTCGGCGTCAGGCGGGCGATCTCGTCCATGATCTCGGAAGGGTGGCGGTAGTTCATCGGGTAGCCCAGGGCGTTGGCCAGGGCCACGGTAGCTTCCCAGTCGGCCTTGCCGGCCAGCGGCTCCATGACCTTGCGCACCCGCGAAATACGCCGCTCGGCGTTGGTGAAGGTGCCGTCCTTTTCCAGGAACGAACTGCCCGGCAGGAACACATGGGCGAACTTGGCAGTTTCGTTGAGGAAGATGTCCTGCACCACCACGCACTCCATGGCGAGCAAGGCCGCCGTGACGTGCTGGGTGTTGGGGTCGCTCTGGGCGATGTCCTCACCCTGGCAGTACAGCGCCTTGAAGCTGCCATCCAGCGCCGCTTCGAACATGTTGGGAATGCGCAGACCCGGGTCGGGCTGCAGGGTCACGCCCCAGGCCTGTTCGAACTCGGCGCGCACGCCCTCGTTGGAGACATGCCGGTAGCCGGGCAGCTCGTGGGGGAACGACCCCATGTCGCACGAGCCCTGCACGTTGTTCTGCCCGCGCAGCGGGTTCACCCCTACCCCTTCTCGGCCGATGTTGCCAGTGGCCATGGCCAGGTTGGCAATGCCCATCACTGCGGTGCTGCCTTGGCTGTGCTCGGTCACGCCCAGGCCGTAGTAGATTGCCGCGTTGCCGCCGGTGGCATACAGCCGGGCCGCAGCGCGGATCTGCTCAGCGGGCACACCACAAACCGGGCCGAGCACCTCGGGGGCGTTTTCTGGCAGGCTGACGAAGTCGCGCCAACGGGCGAAGTCTTCGGTTTCGCAGCGGGCATCGATGAAGCGCTGGGCCAGCAGGCCCTCGGTGACGATCACGTGGGCCAGGGCGTTGAGCATGGCCACGTTGGTGCCCGGGCGCAGTTGCAGGTGCAGGTCGGCGCGGGCGTGCGGCGAGTCGACCAGGTCGATGCGCCGTGGGTCGATCACGATCAGCCGCGCCCCCTGGCGCAGGCGGCGCTTGAGTTGCGAGCCGAACACCGGGTGGGCGTCGGTGGGGTTGGCGCCGATCACCAGCACAACGTCGGCCTGCATCACCGAGTCGAAGCTTTGCGTGCCGGCTGACTCACCCAGGGTCTGCTTCAGGCCATAACCGGTGGGCGAATGGCATACTCGTGCGCAGGTGTCGACGTTGTTGTTACCGAACGCCGTGCGCACCAGTTTCTGCACCAGATAGGCTTCTTCGTTGGTACAACGGCTGGAGGTGATGCCGCCGATGGAGTCGCGCCCGTACTTGAGCTGAATGCGGCGGAACTCGCTGGCAGCATAGGTCACGGCCTCGTCCCAGCTGACTTCCTGCCACGGGTCTTCCAGGCGCTTGCGGATCATCGGTTTGGTGATGCGGTCCGGGTGGGTGGCGTAGCCCCAGGCAAAGCGGCCCTTGACGCAGGCGTGGCCGTGGTTGGCGCCACCGTTCTTGTCCGGGACCATGCGCACCAGCTGGTCACCCTTGATTTCGGCGCGGAACGAGCAGCCAACGCCGCAGTAGGCGCAGGTGGTAATGACCGAACGCTCAGGCTGGCCCAGCTGCACCAGGCTCTTTTCCGTGAGGGTCGCGGTCGGACAGGCCTGCACGCAGGCGCCGCACGACACGCATTCGGAAGCAAGGAAGTTTTCGCCCCCCGCTGCCGCCACCCGCGATTCGAAACCACGCCCGGTAATGGTCAGGGCGAACGTACCCTGGATGTCCTCGCAGGCGCGCACACAGCGGCTGCAGACGATGCACTTGCTCGGCTCGTAGTCGAAATACGGGTTGGAAACGTCTTTTTTCTCGTCCAGGTGGTTGGCGCCGTCATAGCCGTAGCGCACCTCACGCAGGCCCACCTGGCCGGCGACGGTCTGCAGCTCGCAGTTGCCGTTGGCCGAACAGGTCAGGCAGTCCAGCGGGTGGTCGGAAATGTACAGCTCCATCACGTTGCGACGCAGGCCGGCCAGACGCGGGGTTTCGGTGCGCACCACCATGCCTTCGCTGACTGGCGTGGTGCAGGATGCCGGGTAGCCGCGCATGCCTTCGATCTCCACCATGCACATACGGCAGGAGCCGAAGGCTTCGAGGCTGTCGGTGGCGCACAGTTTGGGGATGCTGGTGCCCAGCATGGCGGCGGCGCGCATGACCGAGGTGCCAGCCGGCACGCTGATGGCGCGGCCGTCGATGCTCAGGCTGACCTGCACTTCGCTTTCGCGGGCCGGGGTGCCGAGGTCGCTGCTTTTATCAGAAGCGGGGTCGAAGAAATTGATCACTGTGCGGCCTCCGTGGTGGTCAGCCCAAAATCGGCGGGGAAGTACTTGAGCGCGCTGGCCACCGGATAGGCAGTCATACCGCCCATGGCGCACAGCGAACCGTACTGCAGGGTGTCGCACAGATCGCGCAGCAACAGCGCCTGGTCGTGGCGCTCGGTGATGTCGCTGCTGGCGATCAGCCGGTCAACCACTTCCATACCCCGGGTGGAGCCAATGCGGCACGGGGTGCACTTGCCGCAGGACTCCTCGGCACAGAACTGCAGGGCGAAACGCGCCATGCTGGCCATGTTCAGCGTATCGTCGGCCACCACCACACCGCCGTGGCCGAGCATCGCGCCCACGGCAGCAAACGCTTCATAGTCCAATGGGGTGTCGAAATGGCTGGGGGGTACCCAGGCACCAAGCGGGCCACCGACCTGCGCAGCCTTCAGCGGGCGGCCACTGGCCGTGCCACCGCCATAGCCTTCCACCAGCTCGCGCAGGGTCAGGCCGAACGCGCGCTCTACCAGGCCACCCTGGCGAATGTTGCCGGCCAGCTGGAACGGCATGGTGCCCAGCGATCGGCCCATGCCAAAATCGCGATAGAACGCTGCCCCCTTGGCCAGAATGATGGGCACCGAGGCCAGGGTAAGCACGTTGTGCACCAGCGTTGGCAGGCCGAACAGCCCTTGCAGTGCAGGCAGCGGTGGCTTGGCGCGGACGATGCCACGCTTGCCTTCGATGGATTCAAGCAGCGCGGTTTCTTCGCCGCAAATATAGGCGCCGGCGCCCACCCGTACTTCCAGGTCGAACGCCTGGCCGCTGCCGGCTACGTCAGCCCCCAGGTAGCCAGCGTCACGCGCGATGGCGAAGGCCTGGTCGAGTACCCGGATGGCGTCGGGATACTCCGAGCGCACATAGATGTAGCCCTTGTCGGCACCCACGGCGAGGCCGGCAATGATCATGCCCTCGATCAGCAGGAAGGGGTCGCCCTCCATCAGCATGCGATCAGCGAACGTGCCCGAGTCACCCTCGTCGGCGTTGCACACCACGTACTTCTGCCCGGCACCAGCGTCACGCACGGTGCGCCACTTGATGCCGGCCGGGAACGCCGCGCCACCACGGCCACGCAGCCCGGAATCGAGTACTGCGGCAACCACTTCGGCACCGTCCAGCGCAACGGCAGCCTCGAGGCCCGCGAACCCGCCATTGGCACGATAGTCGTCCAGCGACAATGGCCGGGTAATGCCAGCGCGAGCGAACAGCAGGCGTTGCTGGGTCTTGAGATAGGGTATTTCTTCGACCGGCCCCAGTGCCAGCGAGTGGCCACCGGTTTCGCCCGCCAGGGCATCAAGCAGTGACGGCACATCGTGTGGCGTAACCGGACCGAAACCCAGGCGCCCTTGTGCACTGTCGCACTCGATCAGCGGCTCCAGCCAGTAAAGCCCGCGCGAGCTGGTGCGCTGGATGTCCAGCGGCAACTGGCGGCGCTCGGCCTCGCGCAGCAGGGCCTCGGCAACCTGATCGGCACCCACGGCGCGGGCAACCGAATCACAGGGAATATACAGCTTCAGCATGCTGAGTCCTCCTGGCAACCGTTGACCAAGTCCCGCAGGCGCTCAGGGGTGAGGCGCGCGTGCACCTGGCCGTCCAGCTCCAGCGCTGGCGAGCAGGCACAGGCACCCAGGCAGTACACCGGGCGCAGGCTGATGGCCCCGTCAGCGCTGGTGCCGTGGTCGTCCAGTGCCAACTGTTCACGCAACTGCGCGGCCAGGGCTTCAGCGCCACGGCTCTGGCACGACTCGGCACGGCACAGGCGCAGGGTGTGACGAGCGGGCGGCGCGGTGCGGAAGTCGTGATAAAAACTGATAACCCCACGCACTTCAGCCAGGCTGAGGTTGAGCGCATGGGCGATCTCGGGGACCGAGGCATCAGGGATGTAACCAATCTCGTGCTGGACGGCATGCAGGATCGGCAACAGGGCACCTGGGGTGTCCTTGTCGCGGTCCAGAATACGCTGGATCACAGGCAGGTGGAGCAATTCATCAGGCATACAGCGGACCTCGGCATCACGGACCCTGCCTGAATGTTTGAAAGGGCAGGTTTCCGGCGTGTTCTGCTGCGGCGCACCGTCCACGTCACAGTTGCGTGGTACTGGCGGCCTCCTCGCCCACGGCCGCACGTCTGCGCGCACTGACCCTTGGGCATCCTGCTAGCATGGCACTTGTGGCGCCGAGGGGTTGTATACGAGCGACCAGGCGCATTCTGAAACCGACGCACGTATTTGCGCCCCGGCATCCTGTGCCGCGGCTTGCCGGTCAGGTGTGTCTTGAAACCATCGTTGCATGCGCCAAGTCCTCGAAACCGGACCTGGCCCATTGCCGGGCCTGCCAGACGGCAGCCCCGGCAATGGGCTGCCATCCAGCGTGGCTACGGGACAGAACGCGACTGAATTCAGTCGGTGGACTGCACCGCCGCGGTGTCGGCGGCGGGAGCCTGGGCCTGGGCCTGGGCCTTTGACTTCGCGCGATTGCGTCGGTCCTGGCTGCGTTGCCGCGCAGCTTGCTGCTTGGCATGCAGCGCCTGAGCGGCGGTCACAGTACCCGCGGCCTGACCGTTCAAGTCAAGGCGCGGAGCATTCTCCACCATGCTCGCCCAGTATCGAGCGCCCCGGCACCACGTGGAAATGCCCAGCTTGAGCTGTTCGCGGGTCAACCCAAGCAGCTCCAGGTGTTGCTCGGCATCCTTGAAGATGCCCTCCTTGAGCGGCACCTTGGGGGCCGGGTTGACCGGGAAAGCCAAGGGAAAATGCTTCTGCAGGGGCCAGATCGCTGCCACCGCCGGGTCCATCTCACGCGGCTTCGCCTGCGGGGGCGACTTGCGCTTGGGCGGTTTCGCGCTATCGGCCTTTACCTGCCCTTTTTCCGCCCGCAGGCGGTCTCGTAGCTCAGCTAGTTGTTCAAAACCCATTGTTCATTCACTGCTTCGAAGTTGATTGCGTGGTGCAAGGATACCCCATGCAGCCTGCACATTGCTTGCAGGCCAACTTTCCCGGCTAGCCGAGGCACAACGTACATGCCAGTGCGAAGGCCCTCAGCTGAACACCCAAAGCACGCGTGTGGGCTTGTCGGTCAGGTTGGCGTAACGAAAACGGGCGTGGGGTTGCAGCTGAAAACTGTCATTGGCGTGCAGCGTAACCGGCTCAGCATCGCCCACCCACACGGTCAGTTCGCCCTCGAGCACAAAGCAGCCCTGCTCCGAGCTGTCGTCCAGGTACTCCTCGCCACTGCTGGCCCCCGGTTGCAAATGGCTATCGAGCATGGAGAACGCGCCCGTTATCGAAGGCGATGCCAGCACATCGGTGATGCCTCCCGCCAGGTGCAGCGTGCGACGCTCGTGCGGGCGGGTCACCCAGTCGAGCTCGCGGGGTTTGTCCAGCTTGTAGAAGTAGGCTGTCGATACACCCAGCTCTTCGCTGATGGCTGTGAGATCGGCCACGGTCGGGCGTGATACGCCGCGTTCGACCTGGGACAGAAAGCCCACCGAACGGCCAATGCGCTGTGCCAGTTCGCCCAGCGTCAGGCCCTTGAACTTGCGCAGGTCGCGAATCAGTACTGCCAGGCCTTCGATTTCTTCGTGCACTTTCATGGTTGAATCGCGACTTTCAGACGGGAAATGGATGCCCGGAAAAGTACAGGATTCATTTCACAAAGCAAAATGCTTTGCGGGAGATGCCTGACGTGAAATGTGCGATTGGGGCACCGATCGAGCACCGCGCGGGCGGCGCTCGATTTCACAGGCGCTGAGAATGGCTAAACAAGCCCTCTGCCCTTACCGAACAGCCTCATAGGTCAGGTCCAGGCACTTGCGGGCTTTCTCCACCAGCTCGTCGATCTCTTCGATACTGATCACCAGCGGTGGCGCGATGATCATGGTGTCGCCCACCGCGCGCATGATCAGGCCGTTGTCGAAGCAGTGCTGGCGACAGATCATGCCGACACCTTTGCCTTCATGACGGGCGCGGGTGGCCTTGTCTTTCACCAACTCGATCGCCCCGAGCATGCCCAGGCCGCGCACTTCGCCTACCAGCGGATGGTCGGCCAGTTCGCGCAGGCGTTGTTGCAGATAAGGCGCGGTTTTATCGTGCACCTGCTGGATGATCTGCTCGTCACGCAGGATCCGCAGGTTCTCCAGGCCTACCGCTGCCGCCACCGGGTGGCCGGAATAGGTAAACCCGTGGTTGAAGTCGCCGCCTTCGCTGATGACCTTGGCCACCTCGTCACGCACGATCACCCCGCCCATGGGGATGTAACCGGAGGTCAGGCCCTTGGCGATGGTCATCAGGTCAGGCTTGAGGTCGTAGTAATCGGTGCCGAACCACTCACCGGTACGGCCGAACCCGCAGATCACTTCGTCGGCGACGAACAGGATGTCGTACCTGGCCAGGATTTCCTTGATCTTCGGCCAATAGGTCTGCGGCGGAATGATCACGCCACCGGCGCCCTGGATCGGCTCGGCGATGAAGGCGGCAACGTTGTCCACGCCAACTTCGAGGATCTTCTTCTCCAGTTGCTCGGCCGCCCACACGCCGAAGTCAGCCTCGGCCATATCGCCACCTTCGCCAAACCAGTATGGCTGCGGGATGTGCACGACATCCGGGATCACCCCGCCCTGCTGGTGCATGCCACTCATGCCGCCCAAGGCCGCGCCCGCCACGGTAGAGCCGTGGTAGCCGTTGATACGGCCAATGATAACCTTCTTGTTGTTCTGGCCCTTCAGTGCCCAGTAATGGCGGACCATGCGCAGCACGGTGTCGTTGCCTTCGGAGCCGGAGCCGGTGAAGAACACGTGGTTCATGCCTTGCGGGGCCACCTCGGCGATGGCCTTGGCCAGCTCCAGCGCGGGCGGGTGCGCGGTCTGGAAGAACAGGTTGTAGTAAGGCAACTGCTTCATCTGCTGGCTGGCGACCTCGGCCAGCTCATCGCGGCCATACCCGACTGCCACGCACCACAGGCCGGCCATGCCATCGAGAATCTTGTTGCCCTCGCTGTCCCACAGGTACACGCCCTTGGCCGAGGTGATGATGCGCGGGCCTTTCTCGGCCAGTTGCCTGACATCACTGAACGGGGCCAGGTGATGGTCGCGGCTCATGGTTTGCCAGGCAAGGGTCTGCGAATTCTGTTCACTCATTGACTTCACTCCATCAAGTTGCGCAGCCGTGCTGCGAGGGTACTTTTTACAGGTGGGAAAGGTCGCTGCTCAGGCAGACAGCAACAGCCTCTGACGCAGGACCGAGCGATGCCGGCAGGCCTTGCCAAAGGACTGGAAGATGGCCAGGTAATGTGGGTTATCCATGACCTGGAACTCGGGGTGCCATTGCACGGCCAGGGCAAAACCCTTGCTGTTCTCGACCGAAACCGCTTCCACCAGGCCATCGGGCGCCAGCGCTTCCACCCTCAGCCCGGGGGCCAATACGTCGATGCCTTGGCCGTGGATCGAATTGACGTCGAACATCGCCGGCAAACCCATGCGGTCGAGCATGCCGCCAGGCTCTACATGCAGGGTGTGGCGCGGCCCATATTGCTTGTCGAGAGGCTCATCCTTGCCTTCGCGGTGGTCCATGAACATGCCGGTCTCGTGGACCTTCTGGTGCAGGGTGCCACCCAGCGCCACGTTCATTTCCTGGAAGCCACGGCAAATGCCGAGTACCGGTACGCCGGCGGCGATGGCCGCGCGCATCAGCGGCAACGTGGTGGCATCGCGCAGAGGGTCGTGATGGGTACCCGCAGCACTGGCCGGGCCGTTGTAATGGTACGGCTCGATGTTGGACGGCGAACCGGTGAAGATCAGCCCATCCACCACGTCGAGAATATCGGCGCTGTCCATCAACTCACCGAGGCTGGGAATGACGATGGGCAGCCCACACGCTGCCTTGGCTGCCGCGCGCGCATATTTTTCGCTGATGGTCTGGGTTGCATGCAGCCCAATCATGCTGGTGCATGCGGTAATGCCAATCACGGGCACACGTGGCATATCTTCCTCCGGCAAATCCATATTGCACGTTGTATTGAAACGGTAGAAAGGGAGCGTGCAGCGTCGCTGCACCTACAGGAACCAGCGGTATTCGCGAGCATCGATGTGGTGCATGAAGTCCAGTTGCTCCTGGTATTTGTTTTCGCAATAGACCATCACGAACTCACTGCCCAGGCCTTGGTTGACCACCGGGTGATGACGCATGGCGGCCAAGGCGCTGAGGGCATCCTTGGGGAAGTCGATGCCACTCTGGCGGTTGTCGTTCAGCGGGGCGATGGGCTCCACGCCGCGATCCAGGCCATGCTCCATCCCGGTCAAAATGGCCGCCAGTACCAGATACGGGTTGGCGTCGGCGCCAGCGAGGCGGTGCTCGATGCGCAGGTTGCGCGGGTCGGACTCGGGAATGCGGATGCACGCGTCACGGTCTTCGAACCCCCAGCTGGCCTTGCTCGCCGCGTTGACCATGGCGCCATAACGTCGGTAGGCATTGTGGTTGGGGGCAAAGATCGGCATGCAGTGCGGCAGCAGTTCCAGGCAGCCTGCCACCGCATGGCGCAGCTTGCGCTGTTCGCTTCCCGCCAGGATGTTATTGCCGGCGGCGTCGTACAGGCTGACGTGCACATGCATGCCGCTGCCTGGCGCGTCCAGGTACGGCTTGCTCATGAAGCTGGCACGGTAGCCATGCTTCATCGCTATACCGCGGGTACTGCGGCAGAACAGTGCCGACCAGTCCGCCGCACTTAAGGCATCGTCGCTGTGCGAGAAGTTGATCTCGAACTGGCCTGGGCCCAGCTCTGCGGTGATGACGTTCGCCGGTACGCCCTGCTCGTTGGCGCCGTCGACCATCTCGTGCAGGACCGACGAAAAGCGCGACAGCCGCTCGATGTGCATGTTCGGCTGATCGTCTTCATCCCCGGTTGCCGTGTCGCGTGGATACTGTGGCAGGCCGTTATCAAGCTTGCGGTCGAACAGGTAGAACTCCAGTTCGAACGCTACCACCGGGCGGATGCCACGTTTGGCCAGACGCTGAAGCACACGCGCCAGCACTTCACGGGGCTCGAACTCGATCGGCTTTGCAGTGCCGTCGGACGTGATCAGCATCTGGGCGATCACTTCCTTTTCCCAGCGCACCGGCTTCAGTGTACCCGGCACCAGGCGCCGGGCGGCATCCGGGTCGCCGTCGGCGAAGCAATAGTCCCCAATCGGGTAAAGGCCACCCTGGGTACCCAGCAGCACGCAGTTCTGCGGCAGCTTCAGTGGCGCACCGGCTGCGACTTTCTCCAGCATCTCCATGGGGTAGCGCTTGCCGTAGAAGTGCCCGGGGATGTCCAGCGCAATCAGGTCGACATAGCGAATTGCCGGGTGTTCTGCTCGGAACGAGCGCACTTCAGCCAGCAGATCCGGAAAGATGACACTCATCTTCTTATCCTTGTGAGGTGAACGAATTCAATTGAAGACCCAGAGCACACGGGTGGCTTTATCCGTCAGGTTGGCGTAACGGAACGGCGCATGGGGTTGCAGCTGGAAGCAGTCGTTGGCCTGCAGGGTCACGGCATCGCCCTGGTCCAGCCACACCGTGAGTTCGCCCTCGAGCACGAAACAGCCCTGCTCGGAACGGTCGCTCAAGTACGCCTCCCCACTGGTGGCGCCCGGCTCGAGATGGCTGTCGAGCATGGCGAAGGCGCCTGTGATGGTCGGCGAAGCCAGCACGTCGGTGATGCCCGACTCCAGGTACAGCGTGCGCCGCTCGTGGGGACGCGTGACCCAACCAATGCTGCGGGGCTTGCTCAGGTTGTAGAAGTACGCGGTTGATACGCCGAGCGCTTCGCTGATAGCGGTGAGGTCTGCCACGGTCGGGCGCGAAACGCCGCGTTCGACCTGGGAGAGGAAGCCCACCGAACGGTTGATGCGCTCGGCCAGTTCACTCAAGGTCAGGTTCTTGAATTTGCGCAGGTCGTGAATAAGGATCGCGAGGGCTTCAACCTCTTCGTGCATCTTCATCGTTTCGGACTGCCGTGAAATTTTTAGACTTATTTTTCATGAAAATTTACATGAAAATTTTCACGCGTCAAGCCAAACGATGGAAATGTGCAGCCGCCAACAGAGGGCTTGCTGCGCCGCGTGGCGGATTGGCTGCGATGGCGCGGGTTTCTTTACAGGCGCTCGGCGAGTAGCCTCGTGGGTGAATTCCTCCAGCCCGACCACGTCCATCGCCATGCCAAACGGTTTCCCTGATTTGCCCTCGCTCAATGCGCTACGTGTGTTCGAAGTGGTTGCCCGTCACCTGAACTTCCGCCTGGCCGCCGAAGAGCTGGGGGTGACCCAGGCGGCAGTGGCACAGCAGATACGCGGGCTGGAAGCGAGCCTGGACCTTCGCTTGTTCGAGCGCCTGCCCCGGGGCCTGGCACTGACCGATGCGGGCCTGGGCTACAGCGGCAGCATTCGCAACGCCTTGGCGATGATCGATGAGGCAACCCGCCTGTTGCGGCCACAGGCGGCTCACCTGACGGTCAGCGTGACACCGACCTTTGCCTCCAAATGGCTAATTCCCCGGCTGGGCAACTTTGCGCAAAGCCATCCGGACATCGATTTACGTGTACTGGCCACAGATCGGCTGTCCCACTTCAATACTGACGGCGTGGATATCGCAGTCCGCTATGGCAAGCCCGACTTCGGTGCGGGTTTGAACAGCGAACTGTTGATGGACGACCGTATCGTCGCCGTGGCCAGCCCAACGTTGTTCGAAGCCGGCAAGGCCCCCGCCATCTTCGAGCAGCTTCAAGCGTTCACCCTGCTTCACGATGCCCATGATTTCTGGCCTCGGTACCTCGCACAACTGTTCCCGCAGCACGGGCAAGCGACTGCCAAAAACCTGCGCTTCAATCAGACCTCATTGGCCATCGATGCGGCCATCAGTGGTCAGGGTATTGCGTTGGCAAGCCTGGCGTTCGTTAGTGATGACATCGTCGCGGGCAGGTTGACCCAGGTCTTCGCTCAACAGCTCAGGCTCGATAAGGCGTTCTATCTTGTGTGGCCACGAAAGATGCAGCAGCCGGAGTCGCTAGGCATTGTCCGGCACTGGTTCAAGCAACAAGCCAGCAATAGATAATCTACTGCATCAGTAAAGTTTAGCTGTCTCCCTCGCCGCCACTTCTGCTGCTAATTTTAGTGCTTACAGGCAATCATCCATTCGCGTTACGGAGGCAGAATGTCAGTAGAAAAAGTTGCGATCATCACGGCAGGTGGCAGTGGTATGGGTGCCGCAGCGGCACAGCGCCTGGCCGCTGACGGGTTCAAGGTTGGCATCCTTTCCTCCTCGGGCAAGGGCGAAGCACTGGCTGCCGAGCTTGGTGGTATTGGCGTAACAGGTAGCAACCAGTCGGTTGAGGACCTGAAACGCCTGGTCGATGCCGTGGTGGAAAAATGGGGGCGCATCGACCTGCTGGTCAATAGCGCCGGCCATGGTCCGCGCGCGCCAATCCTGGACATCAGCGACGAAGACTGGCACAAGGGCATGGACACCTATCTGCTCAATGTCATTCGCCCGACGCGCCTGGTAACGCCCTACATGCAGCGCCAGAAAGGGGGCGTGATCATCAACATTTCCACGGCCTGGGCGTTCGAGCCGATTGAGCTGTTCCCGACGTCTGCAGTGTTCCGCTCGGGCCTGGCCGCATTCACCAAAATCTTCGCCGACCAATTCGCCGGGGACAACGTGAGGATCAACAACGTCCTCCCCGGCTGGATCGACAGCCTGCCAGCCACCGAACAGCGCCGCGACAGCGTGCCACTCAAACGCTATGGCACCCGCGAGGAAATCGCCGCCACCATTGCGTTTCTCGCCAGCGAAGGCGCTGCCTACATCACCGGGCAGAACATCAAGGTCGATGGCGGCGTGACACGTAGCGTTTGATTGTCTGTCGGCCTGCATGCGTTGCTGCCGTCGCTTCCTGCGAGGATGACGGAGCTGGCCTGGTAGACGGGAGCACCCAGCCTTACACCAACGCGGCCTTCAGCCAAGATGCTCGTCGATCAGTCGCGCGATAGCCTTGGCATGCGTATGTCCGAGGTCATGGCCGGCCCCGGGGAACACCTCCAGCGTGGCATCAGGTATCAATTGCGCTAGCCGCTGAGCAACCGTGATCGGACTGATCGCGTCCTCTGTGCCCCAAAGCAGCAGTACCGGAAGTTGCAGTTCGTGCAAACGGCTGGACAGGTCGGTGCGATCATCCAGGAACCAGCGTGGCAGGTTTGGGTGATCTGCTTCGAACGCCTCGCGCCAGTCCGTAGCACCCAAAGCAGGGAGGTTCAAGCCGCCCGAGGTGGCGGCCAGAACCAAGTGAGTAATCAAGTCGGGGCGCGCAAGTGCGATAAGCACGGCGACGACCCCGCCCATTGATTGCGCCACCAAGGCCGTGGGCCTGTCGATTTCTTCGATCGCCATCGCGGCGAGATGCTTCAAACCGGTGATGTTCGGTTTGGCTGGCGTATTGCCAAATCCAGGCCAGCCCATGTGTTGCACGGCAATTGACGTTTCGAGGGCTTCGGCGACCGGGCACCAGAATTGTGTGTTGCCGGAGGCGCCGGGAAGAAACAGAATCTTTTCGGGGGTATTAGTCATGGCTCGGTCCTTGAGTCAGGGATAAAGAAACTTACGGCCATTCAGCGCTGTTCGCAAATGATGTCCGCTCAGGGCAGTCAGCGCCTCAGGATCGGGCTGAACAGCTTTGCTCGCCCGTGATCGCAGGCCAGTCGACTGATCAGGCCAAGGCGTTTACGCTGGCGTTTTCCCACCTGCACGGAAGCGCCAATGACAGAGACATACCAAGGAAGCTGCTTGTGCGCAGCAGTCTCTTACCTGTTACTCACCCCACCCAAGGCAGTGAGCCACTGCCACTGCAGCCAGTGCCGCAAAAGTCACGGCGCCGCATTCGCTTCGTACGGCAGCATTCCGCGCAGCATGCTGCGCATACTGCGCGGCGCTGCCAGCATCAAGGCCTTCTCTTCATCACCGACGGTTACGCGCGAGTTCTGCACGGAGTGCGGCTCGACCTTGTTCTGGTCACGCGCCCAGGGTGAGTTTGCCGACTGGATTTCGATAGCGCTGGGAACGCTTGATACGCCGTTCCTGCCCAGGAAGCAGAAACATGTTCACGTCGACGCTGCTGCCCCTTGGTACTCACCCTGCAACCCTGACTGATCACCCAGCGCAGGACCAATAGAGCAATCACGGCTAGGCACCTCAGTGCCTGAACAACGGATGCTAGCGCTTACCGCACCTTCCAGAGATTCCGTTCGTTGACTGACTCACAGCACAACCCAAGCTACATGAAACGGTTCGAAACCGTGCTTGCCTACATCGACAGCCACCTCGAAGGTGACCTGTCGGTGAACGCCTTGAGCCGCATCGCCAACTTCTCGACGTTTCACTTCCACCGGCAGTTCACGGCTTACATGGGTGTTCCGGTTTCACGGTATGTGCAACTGATGAGGCTTCGACGCGCAGCGCATCAACTGGTCGCCTCGCCCGCGACGCCCATACTGGAGGCCGCATTCGGCGCCGGCTTCGAAAGCCCCGAAGCCTTTGCCAGAGCGTTCAGGCGCGCCTTCGGCATGGCGCCGAGCGCGTTCGCCAAGGCGCCGAACTGGCAGGCCTGGAGTGCGGTATTCAATGTTCCTCACCGATCCAGGAGTATCACCATGCAGATCCGTATCGTGCATTTCGCCGAAACCCGCGTGGCCGCGCTCGAACACCAGGGGCCGCCCGGCCTGGTCAGCGAAAGCGTCGCGCGTTTTCGCCAATGGCGCATGCAAAGCGGCCAGTCGCCTGTGACCAGCAGCCGTACTTTCGGTATCCCCTACGACAACCCCGACACCACCCCGGCCCACGCCTTTCGCTTTGCCGTGTGCGGCGAGATAGAAGAGGCGGTGCAGCCCAACGATTTCGGCGTGCAAGAACGGGTTATACCGGCAGGGCGTTGTGCCGTGATTCGACATACCGGCTCGCCTGACTACATTGGCGAAACCATCTACCCGCTTTATCGTGACTGGCTGCCATCGAGCAACGAAGAACTGCGTGATCATCCGTTGTTCTTTCATTACCTGAGCGCCTACCCGGAAACACCACTGGAGCAATGGCAAACGGACATCTACGTGCCGCTGAAGTAGGCTGGGCCATGGGTAGCGGGCGTAGCCAACTTGGCCGGCCCAGGCGCATGGCCGGGCAACCGGGCCGGGGATCAGATACGTACCCTGGATGCCTCGCCATGCGTCTGGAGGCGTGTTTGCTTGCGATAAAAGGCGTGAATAGCCCACACCACCCCTACGAACAACAAGGCTGTACCAAGCGCTTCCATAGGAGACGGCCAGCGTTGGTTGATGAGCAGGCCCATCGTAGTTGCATAAATGGTCCCGCTGGCGATCAATTGCCCGCTCAGCGCCAGCGGAAGACGCCGCGTTGCGATTGACCATGCCCAGGCACCTGCAAGGGTGGCCCCTAACCCCTGAATCAGCCCACAGACGATCAGCGCCTGAGTACCTGCCAAACCGCTCGGATGGCTAGCGAAATGAGACAGTTTCAAGTGCAGCCCAACCGGGATGAACGCCAGCATTTCGACGCTGCACATGAAGATCAACATGGCTGACCACAACATGGGAGACATGCTTGGGCGTCGAGCCAACGCACTTTCATTCAACAGGCCAAAACCGGTCCAGAATGCGATTGCCAGCAACGATGCAAGCAACCCAAGCAGTAACGACGCGGTCGGGAGCACTACCGACGCACGGCTAGCATCAAACACACTCAGATTGACCAGGCTGATGCCCAGGGCCGCCACCAGCAGTGGCCCGGCAATGGCACGCCAAGGCACGCTGGCGCTGCGCATGTTGCCGGCAATCGCGAGCACGATCGGTACTGACCCCATCATCACCGGAGGGATCACCGGCCCGGCTGCCAAAACCGCAGTGGTGATCAGGAAGAAGTAGCCAATGTATCCCAAGAAGCCCAGCAGTGCGGCACAGGCCCAGTCACCCAGTCGCAATTGCCGCACTTCGCTGCGGTAAACGAACAGCACCAGCAGGCTACCCAACCCGGCAAAGGCATAGCTCACCACCGCCAGGTCAAAAAGGCTGTAGTCGCCGACCAGCCCCGGAAAGATATAGAGCAGCGACCAGGAAAAAGTGGCGGCAATGGCCGCTAACAAGCCCAGGGTCATACGCTGTGCTCCTGGCGCTGGATCCAGCAATGAGCTATTTGCCGGGCAGTGTCGAATACCCGCATGTCCTGGCCCATCGCACCGCTGACAAAGCTGCCCTCCAGCAAGATAAACAACCCTTGGGCAACTGCGTCAGGGTCGTTTATACCGGCGCTCATGGCCAAGGCAGCAAGGTTTTCGCGTATCCCTTGCTTATGCCGGCTCACCGCCAAATGCACGGGGTGGCTAAACTGGGGGAATTCAGCCGCACTGTTAACGAACAGGCACCCGCGCTCGCTATCTTTCAAAAGAAAGCGTTCATACAAATCGAAAAAGGCGAGCATGCCACTGACCGGATCAGGATGCCCAGCCAGGGTGCGCGCTACCTCTTCACGCCAGCGTCGGTCACGCTCCTCAAGGCACGCCACTATCAGCGCATCCTTGGAGGGAAAATGACTGTAGAGTGTCATTTTGGTAACGCCCGCCATCGCGGCAATGGCCGTTACCCCGGTGACGTACACGCCTTGCGACAGAAACAGCTTCAGCGCGGCATCAATCAAGCGCTCACGGGTGTTGTCCAATTCAAGGCACTCCGGCAAAGGCACGGCGTTGACTATACTGACCGGTAAGATTCAGGTGCATCCAGATACGACCTGAAGCATGGTCGCTACGACATAGACTGCAGCAGTAAAAACTAGGCCTTCGGCATTTTTGGCAGCGCCGGGGCTGATTCCACCGTCAGGAGGGATGCTTCATCAGGCTTAAGGAGAGAGCCGTGTTTCCCATGAACGTGTGGTTCGCCTATGACCGGTCTGCTTTCGGCTGCGCTCAACCCCAAGCCAGGTTTGTTCGTGCTGGCGTTCATTCCCCAGTTCGTCGACCCCGCACGCGGGTCGGTCAGTGTGCAGATGATGGTTTACGGCCTGTGGTTCGCTGCACTCACTGCATTGGGGTTTGCCTTGATGGGCATTTTCGCCACGGGGCTGTCTCGCTACCTGTACCGGCGGCCACGACTGGTGAATGGGCTGAACGTGGGCGCAGGCCTCACCTTCGTCGCGTCTGGCGTCTCAATTGCGGCGTTGAGCCAGAGATAGCAAGCAGGAAAAGGTGGCGGGGCTGCGTATGAGCCCCGCACTTCATCACGATGCAGAAGCCTCGTCGGCCAGCTTCGCATGGGTGTTCAGTTCCTCAGCGATGAAGGCCGAAATCATCGCCCTGTAGACCTGCTCCACCACCTCAGCCGAGGCACCGGTTTCGTCAGCCATCTCACGAACCTTCTTGATCACTTGCTCGACCCGGGCAGGCGCACGCACATCATCGGTGGTTTTCTTGAAGCCTGCTGCTTGCGTTACGAGCCTTCCACGTTTGGCGAGAAGCGAAACGAGGCTGCGGTCGATTTCATCGATCCGTTGACGGACTTCGTCCAGAGAGGTGCAAGGTACATCCATTTGCTTGACTTCCTTTTCATGAGCCTGCGCTGGATTGAAGCAGGCTGTCGTGGGTGATCGGGGCGTACAGTGTAGCTGCTATGCCAGGTTCGCTTCACACGCCTCAGAGGGTGTAACGCCGCAGGGATATCCCAATCCATTTCGAACAACCAGCTCACGCCTGCGTGGCGCAGGTCGCGAAAATGCAGATCCTCCACACGAACCATCTTTCGCCCAGGCTCAAGCATCCTGCTGGCGGGCGAAGGTTTGGGGCTCTTGGTAGACCAGGACATCCTTTTTCTTGAGGTGGATCTGGACGGGATAGATAAACGTCCCATCGGCCTTTTTCCTTGCTCTGATCGTTGCCATGATTTCCGGTGGTACGAGTGTGATTGGCGGAGGCCATTCCGGCTATTTGTCCGGTCTGGGCTATTTCAGGGAGACTCTCGGTGCATCATCCCGGGAGCGTCGATGTTGACCTTGCCCCCTTGGCATAGGCGGTCAGCACTTCTTCACGGGCCGCCATTCGCTTCAGGTAGCCGGTCACATTGGGCAATGTCTGGATATCCACCTGCAATTGAGCGTGGATGCGCAGCCAGGGATAGATGGCCATGTCGGCAATCGAGTACATCCGAGCAATGAAATCGCTTCCGGCCAAAGCCTTTTCCACTGTGTTGAACAAATTGACGGTTTGTTCCTGATAGCGCGATATTGCGTACTGGTTGCCTTCGGCCTCTTGATGAATGAAGTGATAGCTCTGCCCGGCCATCGGCCCCAGGCTGCTGATTTGCCAGGCCAGCCAGTGGAGCACCGCATAGCGCTCAGGCCCTACGCACGGTAGGAATCGCAAGTGCTTTTCCGCCAGATATTGAAGGATAGCTCCGGACTCGGGCAGGATCAGCGCCTGATCGTGATCGACCAACAACGGGATCTTTCGGTGGATTGTCAGGCGCGCGAAGTCCGGCTGGTGTTGTTCACCCTGCGCCAGGTTTATCCGATGGATCCGGTAGGGCACGCCAAGCGCCTCTAGCATGATCAGGATCTTGTGACCATTGGCCGTCGGCGCGAAATAAAGTGTGTACATGGATACGGCTCGCAAAAACCAATCAGTGGCGGGAGGGGCAGCGGCGCGGTTGAGCCCGGCCCGTTCCGCCAGGGCTCAGGCAATCGGATAACGCTTGAGCAGATCGGTCTGTTCCAGGCGGGCCGCATGGGCATTGATGGCCGGGAAATCGCTGGCCTTGACTACGTCGGGCAGCATCAACTGCATGAACGACCAGGCCACCGCACAAGTGACCTCAACCTGGTCTGGGCGCACGCCGTGCGACGCTTGTGCCGCCAACCGCTTGTCCAACTCCGCGCACGCCGCCAGCAACTGCCGGGTGACGCGTTCGACCCAGGGCTGATGAAGCTTTTCCGCCGGTCGAAGATTGTGTTCATAGACGATCTGGACGGCCTTCTCGCATGCCGTCAGCGCCAGCCCCAATGTACTCAAAGCTCTGGCCAGCGCCTGCGGTTGGCTTGGCAATAGCTTGCTCTCGGGTGTGCTGAGGGTCTCGAAATAATCGATGATCAGCGTCGAGTCCATCAGTACGGAGCCGTCATCGAGCAGCAGAGTCGGCGCTTTGACCACCGGATTGATCCTCGAAAACTCTTCGAATGTGCTGAACACCGACAGTGGGGCATGTTCGAACTCGATGCCTAGAAGGTCCAGGGATATAGCTACCCGGCGAACGTAAGGTGAATCCAGCATCCCAATGAGTTTCATCGATAGTTTCCTTGATTGATGTTGGCCTCTAATGCCGTTGTCTGGCGTTTGAACAGCAGGGGCAGCGGCCATGGGAACGGATACGCCGGGTGCTGCTTCTGTGCCCTGACTGGCTCCAGTTGCAGAAGACCTTCCCCATCAATCAGCGCTAGCCCGGCAGACAACTTCACGCGCTCGCCGGGGCCAATCGCGAAGTCGACACCGTCCGCGCTGATCCAATGCTTGCCGCTCACCGCACGCGTGTAGATGTCGTGAGTAAACCGCACCGAAACCAATTGCGCGCTGGTCAATGAAATCTGCAACCACTGGCGGTCTTCACAGTCAGGATTACCCGTTGTCATTTGCCGTGCTCCCCCGCACCGTCTATGGCTCCAGTCCTCTCGCCAGTCGAAGACTTTACCGTCACTTACATTAATGAGAGCCTTGCCACTTATAAATCAGTTTTTTTTTCCACTATTTGTAAGAAACACTTACATGTCGAATATTCCTCCAATCACCTGCCTACGCTGCTTCGAATCGGTTGCAAGGCTGGGGAGCGTCACCGCAGCCGCCAAGGAACTGCATGTCACCCATTCGGCCATCAGCCAGCAGATCAAGGTGTTGGAAGAGATGATCGGCGTCACCCTGTTCGTCCGTGAAGGACGGGGTCTGCGGGTCAGTGAGGACGGACGACTGTATGCCTTGCAGATCCGCGAATGCTTGGGCGGAATCGCCGAAGCCACGCGACTGATCAAGACGCAACCCAAGTCAACGGAACTGGTGGTCGCCGTTCTCCCTTCGTTCGGACTCAGCTGGTTGTTGCCCCGCTTGCCACGCTTCCAGCAATTACAGCCGCATATCAGCGTCCGGCTGCAGGCCAATCTGGCGTTATCGGACCTGACGCGGGAATCTGTCGACGTAGGGATCCGCATGGGCAAGGGCGACTGGGACGGGGTGGAGCAGCATCTGCTCTTTCATGACGAGACGCTGGTGGTTGCCGCTCCGCACTTCAACGGCGGGGCGCTACCACAGACCCCTGAAGAGATCATCGGCAGCAACATTATTTTCAACATGGAATCATGGCAACCGTGGTGTCAAGCGGCCGGGCTGGATAGGGAAGTCCCACGCATCGGCCTGTGCAGCAACGACTCCAACCTGGTACTTCAAGCCGTGCGCTTGGGCCAGGGGATCGCCCTGGAGCGCCGCAGCCTTGTGCACGACGCGATCCAACGAGGGGAGTTGGTGCAACTCTCCCCCGTGATCGCTCCCTATCCCTACCCGTATTGGCTGGTATTACCCAACCGCGAGCGTTCGGAAACAAAGCAGCAGGTGTTCTCAAGTTGGCTGACACATGAGGTCGCTGTATATCTGAACAAACTGGATCATGGCAGCAAGACGGTCCGATGATGGCCGATTGTTGCCCTTGCCAAGGGGCTGCTAACCGACCCGGAGCGGACGGTCATGGCATTGGGTTCGGTGGGGGCCTTGAGGTGTTCGTCATGAGGTTTTTGGTGGTTATCAGACCGAGCGCCGCCCGCGCGGCGCATCGCGAGCTGGCGCTCGCTCCTACGTTTTTTCGGGCCAATTGTTCCTGAGGATTTTGCGCGCGAACGCCTTGGCGCATGGCTCGGTATCGCGTCGTACAAACCAGGCGGGTCTGCCGCTTCGTCTTACCCAGCGGCCGGGCTTTCTCGGCTTCCACCAGGTAGCGATCAATCATGTCCTTGATTGCGTACCCTCCACGGTTGGCCCGCTCGATGGCACCATGCTCTGTCAACTCTGTCAACTCTGTCTCTCGTCGCTTCGCCCAAGCCTGCGCTGCCTGCTTACGGGCGAACGTCTGGGCTTCTTGGTAGACTAGGACACCTTTTTCTTGAGGCGGATCTGGACGGTATAGCTGACCGTTCCATCGGCCTTTTTCCTTGCTCTGATTGTTACCATGATTTCCGGGGGTACAAGCGTGAATGGCGGTGCTACATCGCACCACTGTCTCACCAAAAAACCGGAAAAGTGGTACATAAATGCGTAGACCAGAATGCCCCTAGAATTAGCTTCAAAGCCACAAACCACACGCCCTGAGCCGTCACGCCGCTTCAGCGTTGCACCGATGATGGACTGGACCGACAGGCACTGCCGGTTCTTCCTGCGCCTACTCTCCAGGCATACCCTGCTCTACACCGAAATGGTCACCACCGGTGCCCTGCTGCACAACGACGCCCACCGTTTCCTGCGCCACGATGCCTCTGAGCACCCGCTGGCCCTGCAACTGGGTGGCAGTGTGCCGGCCGACCTGGCCGCGTGTGCGCGCCTGGCTGAAGAAGCGGGCTACGATGAGGTCAACCTCAACGTTGGCTGCCCGAGTGACCGGGTGCAGAACAACATGATCGGCGCGTGCCTGATGGCTCACCCGGCACTGGTGGCCGACTGCGTGAAGGCCATGCGTGACGCCGTATCGACGCCTGTGACGGTGAAGCACCGCATTGGTATCAACGGCCGTGACAGCTACGCCGAATTGAGCGATTTCGTCGGCCAGGTGCGTGAGGCCGGCTGCCGGAGTTTTACCGTGCATGCCCGCATCGCGATTCTGGAAGGGCTGTCGCCGAAAGAGAACCGCGAGATCCCGCCGCTGCGCTATGACATCGCAGCGCAGTTGAAGAGGGACTTCCCGGACCTGGAGATCGTGCTCAATGGCGGGATCAAGACCCTGGACGAGTGCCAGGCGCACCTTGAAACCTTCGATGGCGTGATGCTGGGGCGCGAGGCGTATCACAACCCTTATCTGCTGGCCGAGGTGGACCAGCAACTGTTTGGCAGCGATGCGCCGGTGGTCAGCCGTAGCGAGGCATTGGCGCAGCTGCGGCCTTACATCGTGGCGCATATGGAAAGTGGCGGTGCGATGCACCACGTTACCCGGCATATTCTGGGGCTGGCCCAAGGATTCAAAGGGGCGCGGCGCTTCCGCCAGTTGCTGTCGGCAGACATTCACAAGGCGGCTGAACCCTTGGCGGTGTTTGACCAGGCCGTGGAGTTGTTGCAGGGGCGGTGACCTCAGAAGGAGGGAACCTCGGGCTTGCTTGCGACTCGAATCTTCACCTTTCGCACAGCCCCGTGCGGACCAGCGGGTCCGCAGGGTTTCGGCGGCCCTTGAGCGGCTGCCGGGGCTCGGGTAATGTCGAGTAAATGCACAGGACAGAGCACGCCCATGACCTCCAAGCTGGAACAACTCAAGCAGTTCACCACCGTGGTCGCCGACACCGGGGACCTGGACGCCATCACCCGCCTGAAGCCGGTCGATGCCACCACCAATCCGTCGCTGCTGTTAAAGGCTGCTGCCATCCCGGGTTACGCCGATCTGCTGAAACAGGTGAAGGCCGACGCCAAGGGTGATGTCGACCTGGCCTGCGACAAGTTTGCGGTGGCCGTGGGCTCGGGCATTCTCAAGGTCATCCCGGGGCGTATCTCCACCGAGGTGGATGCACGCCTGTCGTTCGATGAGCCAGCCCTGCTGAACAAGGCTCGTCAGCTGATCGCCCTGTACGAGGCGGCCGGAGTGCCAAAAGAGCGTGTGCTGATCAAGCTGGCCTCCACCTGGGAAGGCATCCGCGCCGCCGAAAAGCTGGAGAAGGAAGGCATCCAGACCAACCTGACCCTGCTGTTCTCCTTCGCCCAGGCCCAGGCTTGCGCCGATGCCGGGGTGTTTTTGATTTCGCCGTTCGTGGGCCGTATCTACGACTGGTACAAGAAGAGCACCGGCCAGGAATACGTGGGCGCCGAGGACCCGGGCGTGCAGTCGGTCACGCGCATCTACAACTACTACAAGGCCAATGGTTACAACACCGTGGTCATGGGCGCCAGCTTCCGCAATATCGGCCAGATCGAACAACTGGCCGGCTGCGACCGCCTGACCATCAGCCCCGAGCTGCTGCAGCAGCTCAGCGATGACCAGGGTGAGTTGCCGCAGGTGCTGAAACCAGGCAACGCCGGTGAAGCCAAGCAGCACCTGAACGAAAGCCAGTTCCGCTGGGCGATGAACGAAGACGCCATGGGCACCGAGAAACTGGCCGAAGGTATCCGCCAGTTTGCGCGGGACCAGGAAAAGCTGGAGAAGTTGATGGCTGAAAAGGCCTGATACAGTTCGGGTTTGCCCGACGGGCGGGAAGTGTTCAGTATTTTCCGCCCGTTTTGTTTTGCCACGCCTTAGCTGTGTATTGAATTCTCGGGCCTGCTCGCGGACAAGCCCGCTCCTACACCGATCGATGTAAGGGCGGGCTTGCCCACGAACAGGCCGCCATAGCCACCCGAGCTGTCGATGACCTCCCCTAACCCGTTGCCCCTCGTACTCGCTGGCCCGGTACTGCGCCGCCTGGAACCCCAGCGTCTGGCCATCTGGCTGGTCACTACCCAACCGCTGCAGCCCGAATTCGTCTGCCTGGCAAGCGCGGCCCAAGTCGATTGCCAGGTGGTGCCGATAGGCCGGCACGCCCACGTTCACCTGCTGGACATCCGATTCGCCAGCCCCCTGCCCTGCAACCAGCTGCTCGACTACGACCTGCTGATCAACGGCCAGGGTATCGCCGACTGGGCCCCACACCTGCTCTACCCCGGCAACCCACGCCCGAGCCTGGTGCTGCGTGAGCGCCTCGACCATTTGCTGCACGGCTCCTGCCGCAAGCCGCACCACCCTGCTGCCGACGGCCTGCTGTGCGCCGACCGCCTGCTACAGGCCTCTACAAGACCAGAAGATCGCCCCGCCGTCCTGCTGATGACCGGCGACCAGGTATATGCCGACGACGTCGCCGGCCCGATGCTGCGTGCCATCCATGGCCTGATCGCGCGCCTGGGCCTGTTCGACGAGCAACTGGAGGGTGCGGTGGTAGCCGACAGTCAGGCGCTGTACCAGCACCCGGCCAGCTACTACCACCGCGCCGACCTGCTGCCGGCGCTGGAGCGCAACGACACCCTGCGCGAGCGTTTTTTCGGCGGCAAGCGCAAGCCGATCTTCTCGTCCAGCAACGCCGACAACCACTTGGTGACCTTGGCCGAAGTCATGGCCATGTACCTGTTGGTGTGGTCGCCGGTGCCTTGGCAGCTGGTGGACCTGGGCATCCCCAGCGGGCTCAGCGACGAGCATCAAGCCCGATACCGGCATGAGCTGCCGCTGATTCAGGGGTTTGCCGACAATCTCGGTCAGGTGGCGCGGGTGATGGCCCACCTGCCCTGCCTGATGATCTTCGACGACCACGACATCACCGACGACTGGAACCTCTCGGCGCAGTGGGAGGAAACGGCCTACGGCCACCCATTCTCGCGAAGGATCATCGGCAACGCCTTGCTCGGCTACCTGCTCTGCCAGGCCTGGGGCAACAGCCCGGACGATTGCAATCCGCTGATCAAGCAGTGCCAGGCGCTGACCCGCCAGAACCAGGATGAGCTGATTGGCGAGCTGCTGCGCTTCCAGGGCTGGCAGTTCAGCCTGCCTACCGAGCCACCGCTGCTGGTCCTGGACACTCGCACCCGCCGCTGGCGCAGTGAAAGCAGCCTGGCCAAGCCGTCCGGCCTGCTGGACTGGGAAGCGCTGAGTGAATTGCAGCAAGCACTGCTCGATCATCCCTCGGCGGTCATCGTCTCACCAGCGCCGATTTTCGGGGTGAAGCTGATTGAAGCGGTGCAGAAGGTGTTCAGCTGGCTGGGCTACCCGCTGCTGGTGGATGCCGAGAACTGGATGGCCCACCGCGGTTCAGCACAGGTCATCCTCAATATTTTCCGCCACTCGCGCACACCGGGGCACTACGTGGTGCTGTCGGGGGATGTGCATTACTCGTTCGTGTATGAGGTGCTGATTCGCCACCGCCAGCGCAGCCCGCACTTGTGGCAGGTGACCAGCAGCGGAATCAAGAACGAGTTTCCCCGGCGCTTGCTGGATGTGCTCGACCGGCTTAACCGCTGGTTGTATGCGCCGCGCTCGCCACTCAACTGGTTTACCAAGCGCCGAGAAATGGAGGTGGTGCCGCGTACGCCCAGCCACAGCAAGGCCGGGGAACGGCTGTGGAATGGTGCCGGGCTGGGACAGGTGTTTTTTGATGAACAGGGGCGGCCGGCGCGGGTGTATCAGCTGGATGCGGGCGGGGGTGAGGCTACAGAGTTTAGAAACCGGGAGTAGTGAGATTCAGAGTTTTTACAGCCTGTGCCGGCCTCTTCGCGGGTAAACCCGCTCCTACACCTGATTGGGGGTGGACACACATTGGTGCTTGGGCGCAGGCCGTCGTAGGAGCGGGTTTACCCGCGAAGAGGCCGGCACAGGCCAGAGATCAGCCCCGCTCCAGCGCATTGACCAGGTCATGGAAGGCTTCGCGGTTGGAGTCATTCAGGCCCATGAGGATCTTGTGCGCCTCCAGCACCTTGGAGCGCACCACCTCTTCACTCTGGTCCTGCGACGGCAGGTCGGTCAGGCATTCGGGGCAGGGAATCGGCCGATCGACGATGTTGAACACCTGATCGAAGCCCATCGACTGCAACAACCGTGAAATGTCTGGATTGGTAGTCACCACGGTCGGCAGCAGGCCTACCTTCTGCCGCGACAGGATCGACAGCTTCGCCAGCAGGCCCAGTGTGGTGCTGTCGATACTCTCGGTTTCAGTCAGGTCGATGACAATCGCCGAGAAGTTCAGTGCAGTGAAAATCTTCTCGATCGTCGCATCCAGCGCCGAACACAGGGTCAGGCGCACTTCACCAACGAATTTCAGTACGAAGGTACCGCTCTGCTCGGCGAACTGAATTCTACCGGTACTCATTGAAGGTTCCTGCTCAACACCAATAGGGCGATATCATCCGGCATCTCCCCAAGCGTAGCCAATCCAAATCGTTGACGCAGCCCATCCAGACTGCCACCTGCTGCCTTGACGATCTCCGGCAAGGCGGCTTCTTTATCTTTGAGCGTATCACCCGGCAAAAGGTCCAGAATGCCATCGGACATCAGGCTGAGGCTGAACTGCGGGGGCAGTTCCACCACCAGGTCCTGGTAGCTGGCCTCATCGAACAGCCCCACCGGCAGGCCGCGGCCTTCCAGGTAGCGGGTGTGCTCGGGGGTGTACAGCACCGGCAGCGGCAGATGGCCGCCAACGGCGTAGGTCAGCAGGCCGGTGTCTTCGTCGATCACCCCACCCACCATGGTCACATGCTTGCCCAGCTTGCAGTTGATCAACCCACGGTTGATATGGCTAAGCACCTGCGAAGGTTTGAACTCGCGCATCTTGCCGCCACGCTTGAATTCGAACAACAGCCGCGTGGTCATGAACTTCAGCAGGACGGTGACGAACGCTGATGATGCACCATGCCCGGAAACATCGGCGAGGTAGAAGGCAATACGCCGTTCGTCCACGCGGAAGTAATCGGCAAAGTCACCCGACAGATACAGCGACGGGATGATCTGGTGCTCGAAAGCAAACTCGCCGGCTACCCAGGGGCTTTCGGGCAACATGTTCATCTGCACCTGGCGACCGGCGGTCTGGTCTTCCTGCAGCAGGTGCAGGCTGGCCTCCAGTTCGCGGTTGGCGGCTTCGAGCTTGTCGCGGTAGCGCTGGTTTTCCAGCACAAGGCGCGAGCGGTCGAGGGCGCGGCGCACCGAATGCTCGAGTACGGCCAGGTCTTCCAGCGGCTTGATGAGGTAGTCAGCGGCACCCAGGCGCAACGCTTCCACCGCATCACTCATGACGCCGGCACCGGACACCACGATCACCGGCAACTGCGGCGCACGCTCGCTGACCTGACGGATCAGTTCGAGGCCGCCCATCTGCGGCATGCGCAGATCGCAGATCACGAGGTCGGGCTGGTGTTCTTCGAAGACCTGAAGCCCCTGCTGGCCATTACCGGCCTGGAGGACGCTGAAACCACTGTCTTCAAGGTAGGCGGCGAGGCTGGCACGGACCACGTCGTCGTCATCGATGATCAGCAGCGTTGCACTGGTTTTCTGCATGTGGGCGAACGGCGCCGATTTAGGTTGGTGCAGCGGTGTCGGCAAGGCAGACGGCCAGCTACGGGGATTCTTAATGATCACACTCTACTTGAGTTGTAGGACAAGAACACCTGCCCGGCAACTGTCAGAGGTACCTTGTAAGGCGCAGACGGTACTCCCATCCGGCAGGGGTTTCAAGCATGCTGGGGTCGACCTCGCTGCTCTTTACAGGGCAAATCACCGGGAGTTATAAGAAAGTCGACCAGCGCAACCCGACGGGAAGGATGCAGCATGCCCCACACGCCCTCCAGCCACAGCGAGAAACGCGACTTCATTCGTATGCGCATCGACACCGAGATCAGCCTTTTGCACGAAGGCCAGGTGATTACGGCGGTGTGCCTGGACCTGTCCAGCGGCGGCATGCAGGTGCAGGCGCCGCAGCGCTTTCTGGTGGGTGATCGCATTGAGGTACGGATCGACTCCGACCATCCGGCACTGAAGGGGTTGCATGCCAGTACCGAAGTGGTATGGATCGCCGACCAGCCGGGCGGGCAGCAGAAATTCGGGCTGAGGATTCTGGCCATGCATTGAACAATGGGGCCGCGTTGCGGCCCCGGGTTCACAAGTCAGAAGTCGTCTTCGACCTCGCCATCCTTCACCTTGAACTCGCGGTTCTGCAGGTAGGCGTTACGAATGAAGATGTACTTGTCACCCTGAATCAGCTTTTCGGCCGAGAGCAGGCTGGCGCGGGTGTCGATCACGTCCAGCGCAAAGATCGAGTTGCGCGTAGGCACGTGGTCGATATAGCGATAGGGTTTGGTGTAGGTGTCCGGGTACTTGGCCACGCCGTCACGCACAGTGCTTGGGCCCAGCAGCGGGATGACCACATACGGCCCGCTCGGCACCCCCCAGTAGCCCAGGGTCTGGCCAAAGTCCTCGTCGTTGCGCTGCAGGCCCATCTTGGTACCCACATCGAAGAAGCCACCCAGGCCGAAGGTGGTGTTGACGATCAACCGCGCCGTATCCACGCCCGCCGCATGCGGCTTGAGTTGCAACACGTTGTTGGCCAGGTTGGTCACGTCACCCAGGTTGCGAAAGATGTTGTGGATGCCATCTTCGAGGAACTGGGGAGTGACCGCCTGGTAGCCCTTGGCCAATGGTTTGAGGGCATAGGTGTCGAGGGTATCGTTGAAGCGGAAGATCGGGCGGTTGACCGCTTCCCAGGGATCTTCCTCGGTGGCGGCCTGGGTGGCAGCCACGGGCGCCAGCAGCATGCTGGCGCAGACACAGGCCTGGGTGACTCGTTCGATCACACTGGCACCGATCCTACGCATAGATGTTTCTCCATCGAATTTCTCGGCCGCAAGCGCAACAGGTCGCGCTGCTATCAAGGCGGCAGTATAGAGACTTGCGGGCTGATAAACAGCCTTACACATTTTTGCTCAATATTTTGTGAACAACTGTTGCACAGCGGGCGGTGTCACAGGACGGTAACAATCAACGCATAGCCTGCGAACTATTTGGGGGAAGTTGCCATGGACACTGCGCCTGCCTTCACTGCTGTACTGTTCGGCTTGCGCGGCTGCCTGGTGCAGGCCGCCAATGGCGCTCCCTCCCCCGCCCCCGGCGCCCTGGCCACGCTTGCCAGCCTGCGTCAGCGCCAAGTGCCGTGCATCTGGCTGGATGACCTCAATACCACGCAAAGCGAGCACCTGGCCCATGTGCTGCCCGACTGGCTGCCAGGGCATGCGGTCAACGGCGTGCCCTGGCCAGCGCCAAACGCTTGCTGGCAGGCACTGATGGCGCTGGACAGCGAGCGCCTGGATGGCTGCGTATTGGTCAGCGGCGACCCGCGCCTGCTGCAGTCTGGCCTTAACGCCGGCTTGTGGACGATAGGCCTGGCCGCCTGCAGCCCGTTATGCGACCGCACTTCTGCACAATGGCAAGCCCTGGGCCCGCAAGAGCAGGATCTGGCACGCAGCAAGGCGACGCTGGCGCTGTTCAGCCTGGGCGTGCACTCGGTGATCGACCATCTGGAAGCGCTGGACACCTGCCTGCAGGACATCGCCCAGCGCCGACGCAAGGGTGAAAAACCCTGATACAGCAGCCTTGACGCGGATCATGCAAATCGGCAGCAGGTAGATTACCCTGAAGACAGGCCAGAACCTTTGCCACGTCGCCGAGGTCCATGGCTTGCCAAGCCATTGATGGAGAATAACCAATGCCTGCCCGCGAATTGCAAGAGCGCCTGAACAGCTTGCGCGAGCAACTGGACCGCAACGTACCGCTTTCGGAAGAAGAGCTGGCTGCCCTGCACGAAGAGGCGCGCCAGATCGAGGCGCAACTGAAACTTGAAGAAGCCACGCCAGACAACAACCTGGTGGACGGCGTGAACCTGGCGATCGAACGCTTCGAGGCCGACCACCCCGACCTCACAGCCACCCTGCGCAGCATTGCCAACTCGCTGCACAGCATGGGGATCTGAAATAACGGGGGCCGCAAAGCGGCCCCTGTATTACTGCCGAACCAGGCGCTTGTTATCCGGGCTGATCGCCCCGGTGCTGCGGTACGGGTTGATATCCAGCCCACCGCGGCGCACATAGCGCGCATAGACCGTCAGGTGCTCCGGCTGCAGCAGATTCTTCAAGTCCAGGTAAATCCGTTCCACACACTGCTCATGGAAGTCGGCATGTTGGCGGAAGCTGATCAGATAGGTCAGCAGGCTGGCGTGGTCCAGTGCCCGCCCCTTGTACTCGACCACCACGCTGCCCCAATCCGGCTGGCCGGTGACCGGGCAGTTGGACTTCAGCAGATGGCTGTGCAGGGTTTCTTCCACCATCCGCTCCGGGTTGCAGCGCAACAGCTCTGGCTGTGGCTGCTCGTAGTTGCTGATGGCCACGTCCAGTGCATCGATGCACTGCCCCGGCAAAGCCACCACCCCCTGGGCTTCAACCTCGGCCAACGTGCGAACCTTCACCCCCACCGGCTTGCCGGCAGCGGAGGACAGGTCTTTTTCCAGGCATGCCTGCAACTCGCCCAGCGAGGCGAACACCGTCTGGTTCAGCGAGTTGAGGTACAGCTTGAATGACTTGGACTCGATGATGTTTGGCGAGTCAGCCGGGATGGCGAACTCGCCGATCGCCACCACCGGCTTGCCCGAAGGCAGCAGCCAGCTCAGCTCGAAGCAGTTCCAGTAATCCACACCCTGCCAGGGCAACGTCTGTGCAGTGACGCCCAGCTCGGCCCACTTGGCAGTGCGCGGGATCGGGAACAGCTGTTCCGGGGAGTAGGTGGCGATGTATTCGCTGGACTTGCCCAGCGGGGAATGTTCGGCAGCGGGATGCATGGAAACTGACCTAGAGGTTCGGATTTACCTCTAGTCTAACGGTTTTGCACCCCGCCTTGCAGGGCCAGTCACTCAATGGTCAATGCCCCGACCATACCCGCCTGGTAATGCCCCGGCACGTTGCAGGCAAACTCGATGGGTGCCGACTGACGGAAGGTCCAGGTCAGCTCGGCGCGCTGGCCGGGCATGACCAGCACGGTATTGCCAGCCCCGTGACCATGGCCGTCACCGTGGTTCATCATCTTGCCGTGATCCATGCCTTCGTGGTTCATGGCCTGGGTGAACATCTTGCCTTGCATGGCGACCATTTCCTTCTGGTGTTCGGCATGCATGGCCTTGTCGCCCAGGTTGAATTCGTGCGGCAGTTTGCCCTCGTTGACCAGCACGAAGCGCACCGTCTCGCCGGCTTTTACCTGCAGGCTTTTGGGCTCGAAGGCGATGTCCTTGAGCACCACGTTGACCGTACGGGTGGCCTTGGCTGCCGGGGCAGGCTCGCCAAAGGCGAAGGTCTGCGCCTGGCCAGCAACAGCCGGCAGGCTACCCAGGGCAAGGGTGGCGGCAATGAGCAGGTGTTTCATGATGACTCCGGGTTACACAATCGGGATGAAGCCACGTTAGCCGGGGGCGACTGGCAGCTACCTGACAGGCACATTACAACTTTGTCAGCTTGGGCGAGCGGGCACATCGTCACGTATCATTTCAGCCATCACATTGCTCCTGTGCTAGCAGGGTAAAACAACGCCCATTGGCTACGCTAACTTTCAGATTATGGACAGTGCATGAAACTGCTGATCGTCGAAGACCAGGCCCGCACCGGCCAGTACCTGAGCCAAGGCCTGAGCGAGGCCGGCTTTGCCACCGAGTTGGCTACCGATGGCGAGACCGGCCAGTTCCTCGCCCTGACTGGCGACCACGACCTGCTGATCCTCGACGTGATGCTGCCCGGCCGCGACGGCTGGCAGATCCTTCAGGCCGTGCGCCAGGCTGGCCTGGATACCCCAGTGCTGTTCCTGACCGCCCGCGACGCCGTCGAGGATCGTGTGCATGGTCTGGAACTGGGCGCCGACGATTATCTGGTCAAGCCGTTCGCCTTTTCCGAACTGCTGGCCCGGGTACGCAGCCTGCTGCGCCGAGGCACCAGCCCGAGCCAGGACACCACCCTGTGCCTGGCCGACCTGCGTCTGGACCTGATCCGCCGCCGTGCCGAGCGTGCCGGGCTGCGCATCGACCTGACCGCCAAGGAGTTTTCACTCCTTGAACTGCTGCTGCGCCGCCAGGGCGAGGTGCTGCCAAAATCGCTGATCGCCTCGCAGGTATGGGACATGAACTTCGACAGCGACACCAACGTGATCGAAGTGGCCATCCGCCGCCTGCGCCTGAAGATCGACGACCCGCACCCCAACAAGCTGATCCACACCGTACGCGGCATGGGTTACGTACTTGAAGAGCGCACCGAGTGATGCGCCGGATTTCCCTCGGCAGCCGCCTGGCCCTGCTGTTCGCCGCCTGCACCGCCACCGTCTCGCTGGGCGCCGGCCTGTTATTCAGCCGGGCCAGCGAGCAGCACTTCATCGAGCTCGACCAACAACTGCTGGACTCGCGCCTGTCATTGTTCCGTACGCAACTGGCTGGCGTCAGCACGGCTGATGAACTCCAGGCCCGCCTGCCTGCCCTGCACGATGAACTGAGTCACCAGGCAGACCTGGCCCTGCGTATCAGCGCCAGCAATGGCGTTACCTGGTTCGAAAGCCGCAGCGGGCTGCCGCTTGCAGCGCAGGCCACCGGGCTGGCCACCCTGCATGCGCCAGGCATCGACTACCGCAGCCTGTCCGTACCCCTGATGCAGAGCGCCATGCAGTCGCCGCGACTGACCCTGTACCTCGACATCACCCACCACCAGCACTTCCTCCAAGGCATGCAACGGCTGATATGGCTGACGGTCGGCCTGTCGGCGCTAACCACCGCACTACTGGGTGCCTGGGCCGCCCGCAGCGGCCTGCGACCATTGCGGCAGATGGGCCAGGTGGCCGCCAGCGTGTCAGCGCGCTCCCTCACCACCCGTCTGCCGGTGGCGCAGATGCCCGAAGAACTGGCCGAACTGGCCAGCAGCATGAACGCGATGCTGCAGCGCCTGGACGATGCCTTCCAGCGCCTGTCAGCGTTTTCCGCCGATATCGCCCACGAGTTACGTACGCCGCTGTCCAACCTGCTGACCCACACCCAGGTCACCCTCACCCGCCCACGCAGCCTCGAAGAATACCGCGAGGCGCTGCATGGCAACCTGGAAGAACTGCAATGGATGGCGCAGATGATCAACGACATGCTGTTTCTGGCCAAGGCCGACCACGGCCTGCTGGTACCGGGCCACGCGCCTTTGGCGCTGCATGACGAGATGGATGCGCTGCTGGAGTACTATGCGCCGCTGGCCGAAGACAGCGACGTGCAAATGCTGCGCGAGGGTGAAGCCGTGCTGCTCGGTGACCAGCATATGCTGCGCCGGGCGCTGTCCAACCTGCTGGACAACGCCATGCGCTTCACGCCGGCAGGAGGACAGATAAAGGTAACCTTGGGGCCGGGACCGACGATTAACGTGGCCAATACCGGGCTGGCTATCGACCCGGCGGCGCTACCGCGGCTGTTTGACCGGTTCTACCGGGTGGACCCGGCTCGGCGGGAAGGCAGCAGCGAGCATGCAGGGCTGGGCTTGGCGATTACCCGGTCGATCGTGCAGGCCCATGGCGGGTGCATACGGGCGGAGTGCGAGGGTGGGTGGACCCGATTCGTGATCGACTTCACTCAAGATCGGTAACCCTGGGGCGCTTTACGCCCCCAGGATCTCAGGCAAGCATCAAACCGCCAGGCCAATCGCCGGCTGCACCTGCGACGCCCGGTAGGCCGGGTAAATGGTCGCCAGGAAACTCATCACCAGGCCGGCGGTGCAGATGATCACCACATCCCCCCACTGTAACTGCGACGGCAAGCTGCTGACGAAATACACATCCGACGTGAAGATGTGCTGCCCGCTCACCCGCTCCAGCCAACCGACAATCTGACTGACATTGAACGCCGCAATCACGCCCAGTACGCCACCAATCAGCGTGCCGACAATGCCGATCAGGCTGCCCTGGACCATGAACGTACCCATGATCTGCGCCGGCGTGGCACCCAAGGTACGCAGGATGGCAATGTCCGGCCCCTTGTCGTTCACCACCATCACCAGGGTGGCGATGATATTGAACGCCGCCACCGCGATGATCATCATCAGCAGCAGACCGATCATGGTCTTTTCCATCTTCATGGCGCTGAACAGGCTGCCCTGGGTATGCGACCAGTCATCGGCGCGGTAAGCGTCACCAAGCCCGGCAGCAATCGCCTTGGACACCTGCGGAGCGGCATACAGGTCGTGCAGCTTCAGCCGCACACCTTGCACCTGGCCTGGCGCCCAGCGTTGCATCTCGGCGGCATCCGCAACATGGATATAGGCCTGCGACCCATCCAGCTCGGCGCCGACCTTGAAGATGCCAACCACGGTGAGGCGCTGCATGCGCGGGGTGATGCCACCCGGTTCCTTGCTGATTTCCGGCACGATCAAGGTCAGCTTGTCGCCGGTATTCAGACGGAAGCGGCGTGCGGTCAGCTCGCCGATGACCACGCCGAATTCACCTGGCTGCAAGCCCTGCAGGCGGCCTTGGACGATGTGCTGGCCAACGATGGAAACCTTGCCCTCCTCGGCCGGGTCGATACCCCCCACCTGGATCGGCTGCATGGCGCCCTTGTACGACAGCATGCCTTCCATCTCGGTAATCGGCGCCACTGCCATCACCGCCGGGTTCTTCATGGCTGCATCGGCCACCTTGTGCCAATCGTCCAGCGGCTGCAGGCCAAGGATGGCGGCATGCGGCACCAGGCCGAGAATGCGCGAGCTCATTTCGCGCTGGAAGCCGTTCATCACCGACAGCACCACGATCATCGCCAGCACGCCCAGCGACAGGCCGATCATCGAAGTCATCGAGATGAACGAAATGAAGTGGTTGCGACGCTTGGCTCGGGTGTAGCGCGCGCCGATAAAGATGGGCAAGGGTCTGAACATGTACGAAATCACCCAATGAAAACAGGAAAACGGGGCAGCACCTGCCACCCCGGCAGTCGATCAGATGGCCACCAGGTGGCCATCGTCGAGCTTCAGCACACGGTCCATCTGCCGCGCCAGGTTGAGGTCGTGGGTGACCACCAGGAATGCCGTGCGCGAGGCACCGGACAGCTCCTGCATCAGCTCCTGGATGCCCTGGGCGGTATGGTGGTCGAGGTTGCCGGTCGGCTCGTCGAGCATCACCAGGCCGGGGCGGTTGACCAGCGCCCGGGCAATCGCCACGCGCTGGCGCTCGCCGCCGGACAGTTCGGCCGGCTTGTGGCTCAAGCGGTGACCCAGGCCTACCCGCTTGAGCAGCGCCTCGGCACGCTCCCGGGCCTCGGGGATGGACGTTCGGCCGATCAGCAACGGCATGCACACGTTCTCGATGGCGGTGAACTCCGGCAGCAGGTGGTGAAACTGGTAGACAAAGCCCAACTCACGATTGCGCAGCAGGCCACGGGCCCGCTCGCCCAGTGCCGACAGCTCTTCGCCAGCCAGCCATACGCTGCCTTGGGTCGGCCGGTCGAGGCCGCCCAGCAGGTTGAGCAAGGTACTCTTGCCAGAGCCGGAACTGCCGACGATGGCCACCCGCTCACCGGCCTGCAGCTCCAGGTTGAGCCCGGACAGTACCTGCACCGACTCCGGGCCCTCGTCGTAGGACTTGCCCAGGTTGCGGCAACTCAGAACGGCTTTATCACTCATGCGCGACTCACTCATAACGTAGCGCCTCTGCAGGCTGGGTGCGGGCCGCACGCCAGGCCGGGTACAGGGTGGCGAAGAAACTCAGGACCAGTGCCGCACCGCAGACCATGTACACGTCCTGGGCCAGGATCTGCGACGGCAGGTAATCGATGAAGTACACGTCGGCGTTGAGGAACTTGTGCCCGATCAGTTTCTCGATGCCTGCGATCGCCGCGCTTACGTTCAGCGCCGCGAAGATCCCGACCACGGCGCCGATCAGGGTACCGATCACCCCGATCACCGTGCCCTGAACCATGAAAATGAGCATGATCTGCCCGGGCGTGGCACCCAGGGTACGCAGGATGGCGATGTCGCCGCGCTTGTCGTTCACCACCATCACCAGGGTGGAAATGATGTTGAACGCTGCCACCGCCACGATCAGCAGCAACAGCAGGCCGATCATGGCCTTTTCCATACGGATCGCCTGGTACAGGTTACCGTGGGTACGGGTCCAGTCGCGGCTATAGAATTCCTGGTCGCCCAGCTGCTGGGCGATGCTCCAGGCTACGCGTGGCGCCTGGAACAGGTCGTCGAACTTCAGGCGCAGGCCCTGGACCTGGTCGGGCCTCCAGCGGTGCAGGCGGGACAGGTCGCTGATATTGGTCAGGCCCAGGTAGCCATCGATCTCGCCCGCGCCAACGTGGAAGGTGCCGACCACGGTGAAGCGCTTCATGCGCGGGAACATGCCGGCGGGGGTCACGCTGACCTCGGGGGCGACGAAGGTGAGCTTGTCGCCGATGGCAACGCCCAGCTTGGCCGCCGCCTTGTCGCCGATCATGATGCCCCACTCGCCCGGTGCCAACTGGTCAAGGCGGCCTTGCTGGACGAAGTTGTCGATGATCGACACCTCGCGCTCGCGAGCGGGGTCGATGCCATTGAGCAGCACCTTCTGCACCTTGCCATCATGGGTCAGCAGGCCCTGCATCTGGGTGAACGGCGCAACCGCTACCACCTGCGGATTCTGCTTTACTTGTTGGGCAAGGGCCTGCCAGTCGGCAATGGGCTGGCCGCTCTCCAGCGTGGCATGGGGAATCATGCCCAACACGCGGGTGCGCATCTCGTGGTCGAAACCGTTCATCACCGACAGCACCACGATCATCACCACCACGCCCAGGGCGAGGCCGATCATCGAGGTCAGGGAAATGAACGAGACGAAGTGATTGCGACGTTTGGCACGGGTATAACGCGTGCCGATGAATGCGAAAAGAGGTCTGAACATGTCGGGGCTTGTTCGGATGAAAGGGAACGTCCTTGTGGCGAGGCGCCTACGGCGGCTTTACACTCGGACCACCGCCGCTACCTTGGGTTCGCCATGACGACATTAGACGAAGAAGATCGCCGCGAATACTACCGCATCGAAGATCGGATCGCACTTCAAATAAGCCCCCTTAGCGCGGCCGAAGCCCTCGAGCCAGATGTGTTGCAAGATGATTCGCCGTTATTCAACCTGCTCAGCGAGCTGCACCTGTCAGACTTCGAGTCGCAACACCTGTTGCGCCAGCTGAGCGACAAGGACCGCACCCTCGCCGCCTTCCTGCGAGCACAGAGCAAGCGCCTCGACTTGCTCAGCGCGGTGGTTGCGCAAACCCTGCTTGGCGAAGTCGGCGAGCCACTACCGGTGGTCATTTCCGAAGGCGGCATCGAATCCGTCCAAGCCACACCGATTGCCCCCGGTACCCGGGTGAAAGTGAAAATGGTGCTGATGCCGCGCGCCCATGGCCTGCTGCTGCGCGGCAGAGTCAGCCATTGCGACCCTCGCCCGGAGGGCGGCTTCGAGGTCGGCACCGAGTTCATCGACATGACCGACGCCCAACGACAACTGCTGGCCCGTTACATCCTGCAGCGCCAGCAACAACAACGGCGCCAGCAGCTGGAACTGAACGACCCCGCCTCCTGAGCCAATTTTTCCCTGATTTGAAGGAACGAACGTGACCCTGATCTACGGCCATCGCGGCGCCAAGGGCGAAGCACCCGAGAACACCCTGAAAAGCTTTCAGCAATGCCTGGCACATGGCGTGACCCGCTGCGAGCTGGACCTGCACCTGTCATCCGACAACGAACTGATGGTCATCCACGACCCCACCCTCAAGCGCACCACTGGCCGGCGCGGCAAAGTAGTCGAGCACCCGGCCGCCGAACTGGTCATGATCGATGCCCGCAAAGGCGGCCCGGGCCATGTGCAGCCCTGCCCGATCCCGAAACTGGAAGAGCTGTTCAAAAAATGCCCGTTCGAGCACTGGCAGCTGGAAGTGAAAAGCGCCTCGCGCACCCGTGCGGCTACCACTGTCCTGGCGATCCGTGAACTGGCCCAGCAATATGGCCTGCTGGACAAGGTGACCATCACCTCCAGTTCACGCGAAGTACTGGGCGCCGCCCTGGAACTGGTGCCAGACGTGAAGCGCGGGCTGGTGGCCGAATACGCCTGGCTCGACCCGCTGAAGGTGGCACATAACTATGGCTGCGAGCTGCTGGCATTGAACTGGACACTGTGCACCCCCGAGCGCCTGCTCAAAGCACAGGGCCAGGGTTTGCATGTGTCGGTGTGGACGGTCAACGAGCCGGCACTGATGCGCCGGCTGGCTGACTTTGGTGTGGACAGCCTGATTACAGACTTTCCCGGTTTGGCCAAGACCACCCTCGGGTAGGGTTGAAATCGGTCTCTCCGACCGGCTCAGGCCACCGGTCGGAGCCGCTCAAAAAAGCCGGTTCAGGCCGTCATAGGCAGCTACCCGATAGGCTTCGGCCATGGTCGGGTAGTTGAACGTGGTGTTGACGAAGTACTTCAGGTTGTTGTGCTCACCTGGCTGGTTCATGATCGCCTGGCCAATGTGGACAATTTCCGAAGCCTGGTAGCCGAAGCAATGCACGCCGAGGATTTCCAGGGTTTCGCGGTGGAACAGGATCTTCAGCATACCCTGCGGCTCGCCGGCGATCTGCGCACGCGCCATGCCCTTGAAGAAGGCCTTACCCACTTCGTACGGTACCTTGGCCTGGGTCAGTTCCTGCTCGTTCTTGCCGATCGAGCTGATCTCCGGAATGGTGTAGATACCGGTCGGCACGTCGTTGACGAAGCGCCAGCTGCCATTGTCGACAATGCTGCCAGCGGCCGACCGGCCCTGGTCATGGGCCGCACTGGCCAGGCTTGGCCAGCCGATCACGTCACCGGCGCCATAGATGTTCGGCACGGCGGTGCGGTAGGCCTCGTCGACCTCGATCTGGCCGCGACTGTTCACCTTGATGCCGATGTTTTCCAGGCCCAGCTTGTCGGTGTTGCCGGTACGACCGTTGCACCACAGCAAGGCGTCGGCCTTGATCTTCTTGCCCGACTTGAGGTGCAGGATCACCCCGTTATCCAAACCTTCGACGCGCTCATACTCTTCATTGTGACGCACGGTGATGTTGTTGTTGCTGAAGTGGTAGCTCAGTGCCTGGGAAATTTCCGAATCGAGGAAGCTCAGCAGTTGGCCACGGTTGTCGACCAGCTCGACCAATACGCCCAGGCCACTGAAGATCGAAGCGTATTCGCAACCGATCACGCCGGCACCGTACACGATCAGCTTGCGCGGGGTATGGCTGAGGCTGAGGATGGTGTCGCTGTCGTAGACGCGCGGGTGGTGGAAGTCGATGTCGGCCGGGCGGTAGGGGCGCGAACCAGTCGCGATGATGATGTGCTTGGCGTTGAGTTTCTCGACCACCCCGTTCGGGCACACCACTTCCACGGTTTGCTCGTCGGCGAAGCTGCCGGTGCCGAAGAACACGTCGACGCGGTTACGGGCATAGTAGCCAGTGCGCGATGCCACCTGCTTGGCGATGACCTTCTCGGCGCTTTTCAGCACGTCCGGGAACGAGAACCAGCGTGGCTCACCGATGGCACGAAACATCGGGTTGGTGTTGAACTGCATGATCTGCCGCACCGAGTGACGCAGTGCCTTGGACGGAATGGTACCCAGATGGGTGCAGTTGCCACCGACCTGGCGACGGTCATCGACCATCGCTACCTTGCGCCCTGCTTTGGCGGCGTTCATTGCCGCGCCTTCACCGGCCGGGCCGGAACCCAGCACCACTACGTCGTAGTTGTAGACAGCCATGCGTACTCCTTCAGAACTGGCCCGCAAGCCACGGTCGCTCGCGGGGCACGATCATGCCGCCGGGGCGCCATGAGAAAATTCGGGTGCAGTCTAATCAACCCTGAACGCCGCGCACATTAACCCTTGGTCGCGTCGTAGGCCAATTTCGCCCGCACTACATATGCTTCACCCATTCCCTGGCGGCAATCATCCCTGCTTGTGCTTTCACTGGCCTTTCACTGCCCGTTCGAACGCGGGCGTAGCTCGGGAGACGAAGCCACCCTCCGCCCGAGTCACCAAAACCGCCGCCAGGTCATGCGCCACGGCAAAATCCCAGCCTCGCTGCGGCCCCAGGATGAGCAGCAGCGTCGAATAGCCGTCGGCCTGCAGTGCTGAGGCGTCCAGCACCGTAACGGCCGCCAGGTCATGCTCGACCGGTCGCCCGAGGCGGGCATCGAAGGTGTGCGAATAGCGCCGGCCATTCTGCTCGAAATAGTGCCGATAGTCACCCGAGGTTGATACTGAAAGGCTATTGACCGGGATGATCTGGCGGGCGACCTGCCGGTCTTCGCGGGGCAGTTCCAGGGCAATGCGCCAAGGGCCGCCGTCAGGCTTGCGGCCAACCGCCTTCAACTCGCCAGTGACCTCGGCAACAAAACTGCTGACACCCATGGCCTGCAGGCGCGCAGCGATCAAGTCGACAGCATGGCCGGCGACGATGCTGTTGAAGTCGAGCTGCACCGGGGCATCCTTGCACAGGGCTCGACCTTTGACGCGCAGGTGCTGGTAACCCACACGCCGGCGTACCTGGGCCAGTGCCTGTGGTTCGGGCACCTGCTCGTGACGGGCCTGAGGGCCGAAGCCCCACAGGTCGAGCAAAGGCTCCACCGTGAGATCGAAAGCGCCATCGCTCTGTTCGGCAAGGTGCTGGCCGAGGCTGACCAATTCAAGCATATCGGGCGGCAGGGCCAGGCACTGGCCGGCGGGTAACCGGTTGAACTGGCTGACGATGGAATCGCCGCGGTAGGTCGAGTAGTGGTGGTCGATGTCATGCAGGATGGTTTCAACCGCCCTCTGCACCTGTGCTGGCACCGGACCACCAGGCTCGCGGACGTACTGGATGCTGTAGCTGCTGCCCATGGTCGGGCCACCCAGGCGCTCCAGGGTGGGGCCCTGGTTGCAGGCGGTGAGTAGCAGCAGAATGAACAGTAGGGCTGTGCGCACAGTAGGGTTTCTCGGTTGCCGGTGCTGGCCTCTTCGCGGGTAAACCCGCTCCTACAGGGGCAGTGATAATCCTGTAGGAGCGGGTTTACCCGCGAAAGGGCCAGCACTGACAACACACATTCAGAATAAAAAAAACGGGAACCCGAAGGTTCCCGTTTTTTCATTGCCTTACAAGCGAATCAGCGTGGAAACGCTGGCGGGTTCACACCGGCCATGTCTTCCATCACACGAACCACCTGGCAGCTATAACCGAATTCGTTGTCGTACCAGACGTACAGAACAACGCGGTTGTCGTTGGCGATGGTCGCCTCTGCGTCAACCACACCGGCGTGGCGCGAGCCCACGAAGTCGGTCGAAACCACTTCCTGCGAAGCCACGTAGTCGATCTGCTTGTGCAGCTCCGAGTGCATGGCGGTCTGGCGCAGGTACTCGTTGATCTCGTCGCGGGTGGTGGCCTTTTCCAGGTTCAGGTTCAGGATGGCCATCGAAACGTTCGGCGTCGGGACACGAATGGCGTTGCCGGTCAGCTTGCCCTTCAGCACTGGCAGAGCCTTGGCAGCAGCGGTGGCGGCGCCGGTTTCGGTGATTACCATGTTCAGCGGCGCGGCACGGCCACGGCGGCTGCCCTTGTGGAAGTTGTCGATCAGGTTCTGGTCGTTGGTGAACGAGTGAACGGTTTCGACGTGGCCGTTGACGATGCCGTACTGATCGTTGATGGCCTTGAGCACCGGCACGATGGCGTTGGTGGTGCAGGAGGCCGCCGAGATGATCTTGTCATCGGCAGTGATGTCACCGTGGTTGATTCCGTGCACGATGTTCTTCAGCGCGCCCTTGCCAGGTGCGGTGAGGATCACGCGGGCAGCACCCGGGCAGGCCAGGTGCTGGCCCAGGCCGTCGGCGTCACGCCAGACACCGGTGTTGTCGACGATAAGCGCATTGTCGATGCCGTACTGGGTGTAGTCGACTTCGCTCGGGTTCTTGGCGTAGATAACCTGGATCAGGTTGCCGTTGGCAGTGATGGTGTTGTTGGCTTCGTCGATGGTAATGGTGCCATCGAACGGACCGTGCACCGAGTCACGGCGCAGCAGGCTGGCACGCTTGACGAGGTCGTTTTCGGCGCCCTTGCGCACGACGATGGCACGCAGACGCAGGCCGTCACCACCACCGGTCTTCTCGATCAGGATGCGCGCCAGCAGGCGGCCGATGCGACCGAAACCGTACAGGACAACGTCGGTGCCTTTGCGCGCCGACGCGTTCTGCTGGCCAACCACGTCGGCCAGCTCTTCACGGACGAACTGCTCGGCAGTGCGGCCATTGCCTTCCTGCTTGAACTTGTTGGCCAGCTTGCCCAGGTCGACCGATGCGGCGCCCAGTTTCAGCTCGCTCATGGCCTTGAGCAGGGGGAATGTCTCGTGGACGGACAGTTCGGTTTCGTCGGTTTGGCGGTGGCGCGCAAAGCGGTGCGCCTTGAGGATCGAGATAACCGAACGGTTGATCAGGCTGCGGCCATAAATCGAGCTCACCACGTTGTTATTGCGGTAGAGCTGACCGATAAGCGGGATCATCGCTTCAGCCAGGGCTTCACGATCAATCCACTCACCAAGACACTGGTCGGGCTTCTGAGTCACGGGAACCTTCCACATGTAGGGACAGAAAAAAGGGGCTACATTATGACGCCCCAACGCGGAACCGGCAATGAGTGCCTGTCGCAGCGACACAAGCCAGTGCTCATGCCCTTTCGAGCCTGACAGCCGACACGGTCACCGGTACAATCGGTCTCTTTGCCGCAACGCTTGGAGTGCAATCTCCCGTGTCAGTTCTGCGCCTACCGCAAATGTCGGCCACGGCCGGCAAACAAACCTGGGGCAACCTGCCCGGTGCCGCCCTCAGCCTTGCCATCGCCGAAGCCGCCAGCAGCGCTGGCCGCTTCACCCTGCTGCTGACGGCCGACAGCCAGGCCGCCGACCGTCTGGAGCAGGAGCTGCGCTTCTTTGCCCCGGACCTGCCCGTGCTGCCGTTCCCCGATTGGGAAACCCTGCCCTACGACCTGTTCTCGCCGCACCAGGACATCATCTCCCAGCGCATCGCCAGCCTGTACCGCTTGCCGGAGCTGAGCCACGGCATCCTCGTGGTGCCGATCACCACCGCCCTGCACCGCCTGGCGCCCACGCGTTTTCTGCTGGGCAGCAGCCTGGTGCTGGATGTGGGCCAGACCATCGACGTGGAGCAGATGCGCACGCGCCTGGAGGCCAGCGGCTATCGTTGTGTCGACACCGTCTACGAGCATGGCGAGTTCGCCGTGCGCGGTGCACTGATCGACCTGTTCCCGATGGGCAGCAAACTGCCCTATCGCATCGACCTGTTCGATAACGAGATCGAGACGCTGCGCACCTTCGACCCCGAGACCCAGCGCTCGATCGACAAGGTGGATTCGGTGCGCCTGCTGCCAGCACGCGAATTCCCGATGCAGAAGGAAGAAGTGACCCGCTTCAAGGCACGTTTTCGCGAGCGCTTCGACGTCGACTTCCGCCGCAGTGCAATCTTCCAGGACCTGGCCAGCGGCATCATCCCCGCCGGTATCGAGTACTACCTGCCGCTGTTCTTCGAAGAAACCTCGACCCTGTTCGACTACCTGCCGACCGACACCCAGGTGTTCTCGCTACCCGGTGTGGAACAGGCCGCCGAGCACTTCTGGAACGACGTGCGCGGGCGTTATGAAGACCGCCGCGGCGACCTCAGCCGGCCGCTGTTGCCGCCGGCCGAGCTGTTCCTGCCGGTGGAAGATTGCTTCGCCCAGCTCAAGCAGTGGCCCCGGGTGGTGGTCAGCAGCGAAGCGCTCGACCCTGGCGCGGGCCGCGAGCGCTTCCCGGCGCGCGCCCTGCCCAACCTGGCCATCGAGGCCAAGGCCAACCAGCCGCTGGCCGAGCTGGCCAACTTCCTCGACCAGTTCCCCGGCCGCGTACTGTTCACTGCCGAATCAGCAGGCCGTCGTGAAGTGCTGCTGGAACTGCTCGAACGGCTGAAGCTGCGCCCACAGACCGTCGAAGGCTGGGACGATTTCATTACCGGTGCCGAGCGCCTGGCGATCACCATCGCCCCGCTGGACGACGGCCTGCTGCTGGACGACCCAGGCCTGGCCCTGATTGCCGAAAGCCCACTGTTCGGCCAGCGGGTGATGCAGCGCCGGCGCCGTGACAAGCGCGGCGAAACCGCCAACGACGCGGTCATCAAGAACCTCACCGAGCTGCGCGAAGGTGCGCCGGTGGTGCACATCGACCATGGCGTCGGCCGCTACCTGGGCCTGGCCACCCTGGAAATCGACGGCCAGGCCGCCGAATTCCTGACGCTGGAATACGCCGAAAACGCCAAGCTGTATGTGCCGGTGGCCAACCTGCACCTGATCGCCCGCTACACCGGCAGCGACGACGCCCTGGCACCGTTGCACCGGTTGGGTTCGGAGGCCTGGCAGAAGGCCAAGCGCAAGGCCGCCGAACAGGTCCGCGACGTGGCCGCCGAACTGCTCGACATCTATGCTCGCCGCGCCGCACGCAAGGGCTACGCGTTTGCCGACCCGTCCGTCGACTACGCCACCTTCAGCGCCGGCTTCCCGTTCGAGGAAACCCCGGATCAGCAGGCCGCCATCGAGGCCGTGCGCGCCGATATGCTGGCACCCAAGCCAATGGACCGCCTGGTCTGCGGCGACGTGGGCTTCGGCAAGACCGAAGTGGCCATGCGCGCAGCGTTCATCGCCGTGCACAGTGGCCGTCAGGTGGCCGTACTGGTGCCCACCACCCTGCTTGCCCAGCAGCATTACAACAGCTTCCGCGACCGCTTTGCCGACTGGCCCGTGACCGTGGAAGTGATGAGCCGCTTCAAGTCGGCCAAGGAAGTGGCCGCCGCCGCCGCGGACCTAGCCGAAGGCAAGATCGACATCCTTATCGGCACCCACAAGCTGTTGCAGGACGACGTGCGTTTCAAAGACCTGGGCCTGGCCATCATCGATGAAGAGCACCGCTTTGGCGTGCGCCAGAAAGAACAATTGAAGGCGCTGCGCAGTGAGGTCGACATCCTCACCCTGACTGCCACGCCGATTCCGCGCACGCTGAACATGGCGGTGGCGGGCATGCGCGACCTGTCGATCATCGCCACACCGCCAGCACGCCGCCTGTCGGTGCGCACCTTCGTCATGGAGCAGAACAAGAGCACGGTCAAGGAGGCGCTGCTGCGCGAACTGTTGCGCGGTGGCCAGGTGTACTACCTGCACAACGATGTGAAAACCATCGAAAAATGCGCCGCCGACCTTGCCGAACTGGTGCCTGAGGCACGCATCGGCATCGGCCACGGGCAAATGCGCGAACGCGAGCTGGAACAGGTGATGAGCGATTTCTACCACAAGCGCTTCAACGTGCTGGTGGCCTCGACCATTATCGAAACCGGTATCGACGTGCCCAGCGCCAACACCATCGTCATCGAGCGCGCCGACAAGTTCGGCCTGGCCCAGCTGCACCAGCTGCGTGGCCGGGTTGGCCGCAGCCACCACCAGGCTTACGCCTACCTGCTCACACCTACCCGTCAGAAGGTCAGCGCCGACGCCGAAAAGCGCCTGGAGGCAATCGCCAACACGCAAGACCTGGGCGCAGGCTTCGTGCTGGCCACCAACGACCTGGAAATCCGCGGGGCCGGCGAGCTGCTGGGCGAAGGCCAGAGCGGGCAGATCCAGGCGGTGGGCTTCACCCTGTACATGGAAATGCTCGAGCGTGCGGTCAAGGCAATCCGTAAAGGTACCCAGCCGAACCTTGAGCAGCCACTGGGCGGCGGCCCGGAGATCAACCTGCGCCTGCCGGCACTGATCCCCGAAGACTACCTGCCTGACGTGCATGCGCGCCTGATCCTGTACAAACGCATTGCCTCGGCTGCCGACGAGGAAGGCCTCAAGGACCTGCAGGTCGAGATGATCGACCGCTTCGGGTTGCTGCCGGAGCCGACCAAGAACCTGATGCGCCTGACGTCGCTCAAGCTGCACGCGGAAAAGCTCGGCATCAAGAAAGTCGATGCGGGGCCCAACGGTGGCAAGCTCGAGTTCGAAGCCGAAACCCCGGTCGACCCACTGACCCTGATCAAGCTGATCCAGGGCCAGCCCAAACGTTACAAGTTCGAAGGCGCTACCCAGTTCCGCTTCCTGGTACCGATGGAACGCCCCGACGAACGTTTCAATACCCTGGAGGCGCTGTTCGAGCGCCTGACCCCACAGCCTGCCTAAGGAAGACCCATGCGTGCCATCCGTTGCCTGACCCTGCTGCTGGCGCTGTTCGCCCCGGCTGCCTTCGGCGAAGGCCTGTATCAGGTAGAAATGATTCTGGTGCGGCAGAACAGCGTGCCCGCCTTCACCAGCCCGTTCGCCCCCGAAGACTGGAGCGCTGGCGCCCCACGCCTGAGCAAAGACGCCGAGCACCGCCTGGCACTGGAAGATGAAGCCACCCGCCTGGCAGCCACAGCCGACTACACCGTGCTCATGCACAAAGCCTGGCAGCAGCAGGTGGGCAGCGAACCCAGCCGCATCGCCGTGGGCGAAGGCACCGAACAGTTCGGGCACTTCCCTATCGAAGGCAACCTGAGCATCGCTGAAGGCCGCTTCATCACAGTCGAGGCCAACTTCTGGGTCAACCAGCTGGATGGCAACGGCAACGTGCTGCAAAGCGAGCAGTTCAGGCAGAGCAACAGCAACGTCAAGGGCGGCCAGCTGACCTTTCTCGACGGTGGGCACCTGGCAGTGCTGCTGAAGGTGACACCACCGGGCACGCCGAAAATGCCAGTGATGGACCCGGAGATGATGGAGCAGTAAGCCCATGAAGCACGATGCTGCCGAGATGGTGAACGCCTATCCGAACTGGATTCAATCATTCAGCAAGGCCACCCTGCAGCGCGGTGAGCGCTATGCCGAGGAAGGCAGGGTCGAACTGGAAGGCATTCATGGGCAGAGCATAACGGCCAATTGCCAGGGAAGCGGCAACAACCACTACCGGCAACACATCGAGTTGCACGTTGCGGGCGGCCGGTGCCATGTGCGCGGCGAATGCGATTGCCCGGTACGACACAACTGCAAGCATTGCGCCGCTGCACTTTTCTGCGTGAGCGACCGCTTTTCCAACAGTGAGGTAACGCAAGCCAACCCGGGCACCTTGTCCGCCGAACTGCAGCACTGGTTGAGCGGCCTGGAGCAGGCCCCGCCCAAAGCCGACGCTACCGAAGACAAGCGTGGACGCATGGTGTGCTATCAGCTCCAGCTCACCGACGATGCCGGCTGCGCCCTGCTTGTCCGCAAGGGCACGCGTACGGAGGATGGCATCCGCTTCAGCCGCGTCCAGTCACTTTACGATTTTCTCTACGAGCCACCGCGCTTCGTAACAGACGAAGACACCCGCATTCTGCGTCTGCTCTCGGCCCTGAATCAGGGTGGCGGCCAGGATCGCGGCTACAGACTGAAGGGCCACGAAGGTGGTGAGTTGTTCCAGCGCGCCCTCGAAACCGGGCGAATGTTCTTCGATACCGACTTCCCCCTGCTTCACGAAGGCCCGGTGCGCCATGCCGAGTTTCGCTGGGTACGCCTGGACAACGGAAACTACCGGGGGCGGTGGTACAGCGGCGAAGAGACGCTGCGCTGCGTCATCCCGCTGCTGCCGCTTTACTACTTGAACCTGCTGACCCGTGAAGTGGGCAAGGTCGAACACAGCCTGGATCCGCACGTCGCCGTTCAGCTGACCATCGCACCCGATGTACCGGAACACCTTGTCGTACCCTTGAGCCACAAGCTCAATGCCCTCAGCCACAAGGTGCCGACGCCGACGCAAGTGCAGGAGCAACTGCTCGATAACATCCAGCCAAAGCCCCTTCTTGCTCTCGGCAGCCTTGAATACACCGCCTACATGCCAAAAACCGGTCGCATGCAGCGGCAAATGCAACATCGCGCCGCACTGGCGTTCGATTATGACGGCTTGCAGGCCAGCGGCACCGACGAAAAGCCGCTGACCCGCCTGGCGGGCAGCACCAGCCAGCGCATTCGCCGCCAGACTCAAGCCGAGCAGGCGCTGCGCCAGATGCTGCGCGATTTCGGTTTCAAACCCGCCACACGCCAGAGCAAGGCCCTACCCGACAGCGCCGGCGAAATGTACCAGTTGCCGGACGACGAAGCCTGGCTGCACTTTGCCCGCGAAGGCCTGCCGCGCCTGCGCGAAGCCGGCTGGGACATCGACATTCACCGCGACTTCGCCTTCAACCTGCAGGAGGTGGACGACTGGTATGCGACCATCAACGAAGCGCCCGGCCATGAATGGTTCGACCTGGAACTAGGCATCGTGGTCGATGGCCAGCGCCACAGCCTGCTGCCGATCGTGTTGCAACTGTTGCGCAGCAGCCCGGAGCTGCTACGCCCTAGCGAACTGGCCCGGCGCAGTGACGATGAACACCTGCTGATCGACCTCAACCGCGGCCGTCTCGATGCCCCCGCTTTGCGCGTCGCCCTGCCTTACGGCCGCATCAAGGCCGTCATGGGCACCCTGGGCGAGCTCTACTTGCATGAGGACACGGCAGGCCCGTCCCTGCGCTTGGAGCGCGCCGACGCCGCGCGCCTGAACGAAATCGAAGGCCTGCCCCTGCACTGGGAAGGTGGCGAGCATGTACGCGATCTGGGTCGCCGCCTGCGCGATGCCCGCGACCTGCAGGTAGAACCGCCCACCGGGCTGCAGGCCAGCTTGCGCCCTTATCAGCAGCAAGGCCTGAACTGGCTGCAGGCCCTGCGCGAGATGGGTACCGGCGGCATCCTCGGCGACGACATGGGCCTGGGCAAGACCCTGCAGGCCTTGGCCCATCTGCTGCTGGAGAAACAATCCGGGCGCCTGAGTACACCGGCCCTGGTGGTCATGCCAACCAGCCTCATACCCAACTGGCTGGACGAAGCCCAGCGCTTCGCGCCCGACCTGCGCGTCCTGGCACTGCATGGGCCGGGGCGCAGCAAGTACTTCACCAAGCTCCATGAGTACGATCTGGTCCTGACCACTTACGCCCTGATGCCACGCGACCTCGAACAGTTGCGCCCCCAGGCCTGGCACATGCTGATACTGGACGAGGCGCAAAACATCAAGAGCAGTAGCAGCAAGGCCGCCCTCGCCGTCTGCGAGCTACAGGCCGGCCAGCGCCTGTGCCTGACCGGCACGCCGATGGAAAACAACCTGGGCGAACTGTGGTCGATCTTCCACTTCCTGATGCCTGGCTGGCTGGGCGACCTGAAGCGCTTCAATCAGGATTACCGCAACCCGATCGAACGCCACGGTGACAGCGAGCGCATGACCCACCTGGCCAGCCGCATCCGGCCGTTCCTGCTGCGTCGCACCAAAGAGCAGGTGGCCACCGAGCTACCGGCCAAGACCGAGATGGTGCACTGGGTCGAGCTCAGTGATGCACAGCGCGATACCTACGAGGCCGTGCGAGTGGCCATGGACCAGAAAGTCCGCGATGAAATCGCCCGCAATGGCGCCGCACGCAGCCAGATCGTGATCCTCGACGCGTTGCTCAAGCTGCGCCAGGTGTGCTGCGACCTGCGCCTGGTCAAGGGGGTAGAAAGCAAAGGCAACCAGGCCGACAAGGGCAAGCTGGGGGCGCTGCTGGAAATGCTCGAAGAACTGCTCAGCGAAGGGCGCCGGGTGTTGCTGTTCTCACAGTTCACCTCGATGCTGGCGCTGATCGAGCAGGAACTCGAGAAGCGCAAGATCCGCTACAGCCTGCTGACCGGTGACACTCGCGACCGTCGCACGCCAGTGCAGCAGTTCCAGCAAGGTAACAGCGAAGTGTTCCTGATCAGCCTCAAAGCGGGGGGCGTTGGCTTGAACCTGACGGCAGCGGACACCGTGATCCACTTCGACCCCTGGTGGAACCCGGCCAGCGAAAACCAGGCTACCGATCGTGCCTACCGCATCGGCCAGGACAAGCCGGTGTTCGTGTTCAAGTTGATTACCCGGGGTACGGTGGAAGAGAAGATCCAGCTGCTGCAGCAGGAAAAGGCAGCACTGGCAGCCAGCCTGCTGGACGGCGGGCAGGCTGGGCAATGGCGGCTTGGCGATGAAGAAATCGAGGCCCTGTTTGCGCCGTTGCCCGGAAAGCGCGGGCGGTAGGCCAAAGGGGGATGGAGCGTAGGAGCGGGTTTACCCGCGAAAGGGCCGGGCCTGCTGACCAATCTCCACCTGCCGCTCACCGTTGCCGCCGCTACCGTATTCGCGGGTAAACCCGCTCCTACAACGCAATGGGTGGTGGGCACACATCGGAGGTTGGACGCAGGCCGTCGTAGGCGCGGGTTTACCCG
>NZ_JBICKE010000056.1:0-130480 GCF_043103865.1 Pseudomonas sp. yb_5 | reverse complement strand
GGCCTGAGCTGCGCCCCAGATGTTGGACGGTCGGTGCTAGGCTACCTCAGCTTGAGTTCTGTAAGCCACAGGACTCAGGCCGTTGAGTTTCATTTTAATGCGGTCATGGTTGTAGTAGTGGATGTACTCATCCAGTCCCGCCTGTAGCTCTGCGACGCTTTTGAAGCGCTCACGGTAGAAGTATTCCGACTTCAGCGTGCCGAAAAAACTCTCCATCGCGGCGTTGTCCAGGCAGTTACCTTTGCGTGACATGCTTTGCTCAAGCCCTGCTTCCTTCACACGTGCACAGTAATCAGGGTATCGGTAGTGCCATCCTTGGTCCGAGTGCAGCAGTGGTTTGTTGCCCGCCGGAAGCAGTTGAATCGCGCGCTCCAGCATTTCGCCGACCAAGGTGAAGCGCGGTCTGGTGTCGGTGCGATACGTCACGATTTCGCCGTTGTACAGATCCATTACAGGCGAGAGGTACAGCTTTTCACCCGCCACTTTGAACTCAGTGACATCGGTAACCCACTTCTGGTTAGGCTGATCAGCCTGGAAATTACGCTTGAGAATGTTAGGCGCGGCTTCTCCCATCAGGCCCCGATACGCCTTGTACTTCTTCGGACGGACCGTGCACTTGAGGTCTAGAGCAGCCATCAGCCGGCGCACCTTTTTACTGTTAACCAACTGCCCAGAACTGCGCAGCGCAGAGGTAACCCGCCGATAACCATAACGACCGCGATGTCGGTCGCAGATCTCCTGGATCGAGATTTTGAGAGAGGCACACTTATCCCCGGCCTCAAGCAGCCCTAGCTGGTAATAGTAAGTACTGCGTGGCAGGCCGGCAGCCTTGAGCAGATCGGCAAACGGATAGTGTTCGCGCAAAGCCCTTACTAGCCGGGTTTTTTCCTGGCTTTCTTCAGCCTCGCCTTCTCCTCGTCGAGCTCCTCGAGCTTTTTTAGGTAGGCGTTCTCCGCTTCAAGCTGGCGAAGTCTCTTGAGCAGCTCCGCATGGGTAAGCTCCTCGATAGGTTTGGGAGCGGTCTCTTCGGGCTTGCGCGGGGCTTTAGGCATAGGGTTAACCAATACTTTTTGCTTGAGGACAGGGCTTGGAAGCCGCCACTGTAATACTGTTCCTCCCAGCGCCGCACCTGAGATGAGTTACCCAGGTTGAACAACGCTGCGGTGGCCCGGAGCGACAGCTTCTCGCGCCACATACGGTAGAGCACAGAAAGCTTGAACTCGCTGCTGTAATGACCGCCAGGCTTCTCGAAGCTGGCCTCACCATGTAACTGATAGGACATGACCCAACGGCGCAGCAAAGTCGGATCGATTTGAAACAGCGCCGCGATGTGGCGAAAGCCTCGGCCACGCTTGAGGAAAGCCTGGATGGCTGACTGCTTGAATTGTGTTGAGTACTTGCTCATAAAAACCCCAGATGATGGACAGATGTCCAACATCTGGGGCGCAGCTCAGCCTGCAGCAACCCCTCGGCTTGCGCTAAGATGCCCGCTCATGTCTGTGGAAGTAGCCTGGATGAGCAAACCCGGTCAAATGGTGCTGGTTGCGCTGCGCAAGATGATCGCTTCGGGCGAGCTGGCGGCCGGCGAACGCTTGATGGAAGTCCCAACCGCTGAACTGTTCGGCGTTTCACGCATGCCGGTGCGCATGGCATTTCGTACCCTGGAACAGGAAGGCCTGCTGGTGCGCTTTGGCGGCCGGGGGTTTCAGGTGCGCTCGGTCAGCGCCGATGACATCGCAGGTGCGGTCGAGGTGCGCGGTGTGCTGGAGGGGTTGGCTGCTCGTCAGGCCGCTGAGCGTGGCTTGTCGGTGCAAGCACGCGCTGCGCTGCAACAGTGCCTGATCGACGGCGATCAGTTGTTCGACAAAGGCTTTGTGAGCGAGGACGACTTGCAGGTCTATCACGACCTGAACATGCGTTTTCATCAGGTGATCATTGACGCCAGCCACAACCCGGCCATTGCCGTTGCCCTGGCGCGCAATGACCACCTGCCATTCGCCTCAGTTACCGCACTGGCGGTCGACCGCCATGATCTGGCCCGTGAGTACCGGCGCTTCAACTTCGCCCACATGCAGCACCACGCTGTGTTCGATGCCCTGGTCAACCGCCAGGGTGCTCGCGCTGAAGCGATCATGCGCGAGCACGCCAATGCCACCTTGCGCTATGCCGAAACCTTTGGCGGGGCAGCGGCGGACGCGGGCATGAAAGTCATCCTGGCCTCGTCGTAAGCCAGGTCAGATATCCAGCACCAGCAGCGGCGTCTTCGAGCGCGAGCAGCAGGGCGTGAACTGATCGTTCAAGGCCTGCTCCTGTTCGGTGAGAAACAGATCGCGATGGTCCGGTGTACCCTGTAGCACGCGTGTCAGGCAGGTGCCGCAAATACCCTGCTCGCACGACATGGCGATCTCGATACCGTTCTCTTCCAGCACCTGCACCACGGTCCGCTCGGCTGGCACCTCGAACACCTGTCCCGTGCTGCCCACCTGCACCGAGAAACTGCCATCGTTGCTGGCATCCACCGGTGCTGCGGCGAAGTACTCGCGGTGCAGGTTGGCCTCCTGCCAGCCCAAGCCCTTAGCGCTGTCCAGCACATGCTGCATGAACCCGCCCGGCCCGCATACATACAGGTGCACATCATCTTGCGGGTTGCCCAGCACCTGGGCGATGTCCAGCGCCGTTTCCGGCTGCTCGTCAAAATGCACGAACAGCCGATCAGCGAACGGCGCACTGCGAATCCGCTCGACAAACGCTGCACGCTCGCTGGAACGGGCACAGTAGTGCAGCTCGAAGGCATGGCCGCTGTGGGACAGTTGCTCGGCCATGCACAGGATCGGGGTAATGCCGATGCCGCCAGCAAACAGCAAACTGCGCTGCGCCCCCTCGGCCAGCGGGAACAGGTTGCGCGGCGCACTGATACGCAACCGGGTGCCGGCCTGCACCTGCTCGTGCAGGCTACGTGAGCCGCCCCGCGAAGCCGGGTCGTTGAGCACGCCAATCAGGTAGCGATGGCGTTCTTCGGGGTGGTTGCACAGCGAGTACTGGCGCACCAGCCCGTCGGGCAGGTGCACGTCGATATGGGCGCCGGCGCTGAACGCCGGCAGCAGGCTGCCATCTGCCGCTGCCAGTTCGAAGCTGCAGATACCCTGCGCTTCATCGTTACGGGAGACCACTACGGCATCGATCATGTCGGCTGTTCCTCAGGCAGGGGTGGCGCTGGTGGCGATCAGTTGCGGCTGCGGTGCACGCTCTTTGGCGATGATCCGCTCCAGCACCTTGCGTGACTGCACGCCGCCGGCATCGATGTTCAGCTTCAGCAAGTTGCGCTCGGGGTAGGCCAGCAGGTTTTGCTGCTGACGTTCGAGCATTTCCAGGTCTTCGCTGAAAATCTTGCCCTGGCCCTCACGAATGTTGTCGGTCAGGGTCTGGTCGTGCGCAGCGAAGTTGCGCGCCATGCCCCAGAAGTACCAGATCGAGGTATCGCTTTCCGGGGTGATGAAGTCGACCACGATGCTCGACGCCTTGTGCTGTGCATCGGCGTGGTAGCCACCCTTGCCGGCATGCGCCACGCCCACTTCGATCAGTACATGGCTGGGTGGGGTGAAACGGCAGATCTGCCAGCGGTCCACCGGTACATCATCGGCCAGGCCGTTGCCACGCAAGGCCATGCGCCAGAACGGTGGCGCCATGATGTTTTCCATGTGCCGGGCGGTGACCACTTCGTCGCCGGTCACGGTGGTGACCGGCGGTGCCTCGTCGATCTCCTTCTGGCCGATGCTGGAGGCGTGCACATAGGTTTCATGGGTGAGGTCCATGAGGTTGTCGATCATCAGGCGGTAGTCGCAACCGATGTGGAACAGCCCGCCGCCGTAGGCCCACTCATCATTCACCGCCCATTCCAGATGCGGAATCAGCGCCGGGTCGGCCTGCGCCTGGTCACCGGGCCAGACCCAGATGAAGCCATAGCGCTCGACGGCCGCAAAGGTCTTGTTGCAGGGGAAGCCACGCACCCGTTGGCCCGGCATCGACACGGTCTTGCCGTCGCAACCCATCACCAGGCCATGGTAGCCGCACACCAGGTTGCCGTCCTCGACATAGCCCAACGACAACGGTGCGCCGCGGTGCGGGCAGAAGTCCTCGACGGCAGCCACTTGGTTCTCTTGGGCGCGGTAGAACACGATTTTTTCCCCGCAGATCTGCCGGCCCAGAGGTTTGGTGGCGATCTCATCGGGGGTGCAGGCGACGTACCAGGTGTTTTTGGGGTACATGGGAGGCTCTCCGGGGTTTTGTTTTTATTTAATGGATCCATTAAGGCTGCGGCCGTGGTGTCGGGTCAATGTATTTTGCTCGCATGATGTGAATTCTGTGCGATTATCGGTTTTTAGTGGATCCATTGATGGTGCCCCTGCGATTAGCGGGGCGGCAGCAGCAGAACGTCGTCTGAGCAGGAAAGCTCTCGCGAGATCGTTCAATGCGGCCGGTTCAGAAGCAGGCCTGGCCGAACCTGCTATGCCTAAAGGGACACCCAACCCATCAAGGCCACTCGATGCTAGCCATCGAACAACTCTACAAATCATTCCCCACCCCCCAAGGCCCGCTCCCCATTTTGCAGGGGGTGGACATGCGCCTGGCGCGGGGCAGCAGCCTGGCGCTGATGGGCGAGTCGGGCAGCGGCAAGAGTACTTTGCTGCACCTGGTGGCTGGCCTGGACCGAGCTGACAGCGGCCGCATTCTGATCGACGATGTTCCGCTCGACGGCCGTTCGGAAGCTTCGCTGGCGCAGTGGCGGCGGGAGGGGATCGGCCTGGTGTTTCAGCAGTACAACCTGATCAGCAGCCTGGACGTGGGCCTGAACCTTACCTTCCAGGCCCGTCTCGCCGGGCGGCATGACCCGCATTGGGCGGCTTACCTGGCGCAGCGCCTGGGCCTGGCGGACCTGCTTGAGCGGTATCCGGAACAACTGTCTGGCGGCCAGCAGCAGCGCGTCGCGATCGGCCGTGCACTTGCCGGGCGCCCGGCCTGGCTGCTGGCTGACGAACCGACCGGCAGCCTCGATGAAGCCAGCAGTGACGAGGTGCTGAGTTTGTTGCTGCAGTTGGTCGCCGAAGCCGGCAGCGGGGTACTGATGGTGACCCACAGCCCGCGGCTGGCGGCGCGTTTGCAGCACCGTTGCTACCTGCAGGCCGGCCGTGTGCGGCCCGAGCAGGGCTGATGAAGCTTTTGTCGCTGGCCCTGTTGGCGCTGCTCAGCCACTGGCGGCGCCATCGTGTGCAGTGCTTCAGCATCTTCACTGGCCTGTGGCTGGCCACGGCGTTGTGGACCGGTGTGCAGGCGTTGAACAGCCAGGCACGCAGCGACTATGCCCGGGCCAGCGCGGTATTGACCGGGCCGCTGCAGGCGCAACTGATCGCGCGAAATGGCGAGCGCTTCGATCAGGCTTTGTACGTGCAACTGCGCAGGCTGGGCTGGGCTGTTTCGCCGGTGCTGGAAGGGCGCTTGCGCTTGCCGGGCGAGCCCGCACGCAGTGTGCGACTGATCGGCATCGAGCCGTTGAGCCTGCAGCCTGCCAGCAGCATTGCCGGGGTGCAGTTGCAGGCATTCGACCTGCAAGCGTTCATCGGCTCGCCCGGGCAAGCCTGGGTTGGGCCAGATACCTTGCGTCAACTGAACACAAGCCCCGGGCAGCCGCCCCGCGACAGTGAAGGGCAGTTGCTGCCGCCTCTGGTTTTGCAGCCTGCGCTGGCACCTGGGGTCATCGTGGTGGACATCGGCCACGCGCAGACGTTGCTGAACGCACCGGGGCAGTTGTCTCGTCTGCTGCTGGCCCATACGCCCGGGCCGTTGCCTGCGGATATCGCCCGCTACCTTGAACTGCAGCCGCAGCAGGACGATGGTGGTTTGCAGCGCCTCACCGACAGTTTCCACCTCAACCTGACCGCGCTCGGCCTGCTGGCGTTCGTCGTCGGCTTGTTCATCGCCCACGCCGCGATCGGTCTGGCGCTGGAGCAGCGCCGTGGGCTGATCCGCAACCTGCGCGCGTGCGGCGTCAGCCTGAAGACCCTGCTGGGTGCCCTGGTACTGGAACTGGGCCTGTTCGCGGCACTGGGTGGGCTGGCCGGGGTGGCCAGTGGTTACGCCTTGGCCGCGTGGCTGCTGCCCGACGTGGCCGCCAGCCTGCGTGGTCTGTATGGCGCCCAGGTCGCCGGCACGTTGAGCCTGCCGGCGGGGTGGTGGCTGCTGGGTGTGTTGGTGAGTGTACTCGGGGCATTGCTGGCTGGGCTGCAGAGTGTAATGCGTGCTGCCCGTTTGCCTTTGCTGGCGCTGGCGCAACCCCAGGCCTGGCGTCTGGCACAGGGGCCATGGTTGAAACGTCAGGCTTTGCTAGCGGGCTTGCTGCTGTTGCTGGCCTTGGCCTGTGGCGTGTTCGGGGCAGGCCTGCTTAGTGCGTTCGGCATGCTGGCAGGGTTGCTGCTGGCGGCGGCGCTGCTGTTGCCGGCCTTGCTCGATCGGGTACTGGCCTGGCTGGCGGATCGTTGCCACCGGCCATTGGCGCAATGGTTCGTGGCTGACAGCCGCCAGCAGCTGCCAGCCCTGAGCCTGGCGTTGGTCGCCCTCTTGCTGGCGCTGGCTGCCAGTGTTGGCGTGGGCAGCATGACCGAGGGTTTTCGCAAGACCTTTGTCGGTTGGCTTGACCTGCGCCTCTCCGCCGACCTGTATGTCACCCCGCGGGACACGGCCCAAGGCTTGCAGATAGTCGAGTGGCTCAAGCAGCAGCCTGTGGCCAGCGTGGTCCTGCCCGGCTGGCGCGCAGACATGCAGCTGCAAGGTTGGCCGGTGCAAGTGCAGGGCATTGTCGATCACCCCGCCTATCGAGCGCGCTGGCCATTGCTGGAACAGCATTCGCGCGCCTGGCAGCGACTGGCCAGCGGCCAAGCCGTGATGCTCAGTGAGCAGTTGGCCAGGCGACTGAACCTGCAACTGGGCGATAGCCTGAAGCTGCCCGCAGACACGCCAGCCTTGCCCGTGGTGGGGATCTATGCCGATTACGGTAACCCCAAGGGGCATGTACTGGTCAATGCCGGCTGGTTGCGCGCCCACTGGCCACGGGCAACCCTGGCCGGCTTGAGTGTCGACCTGAGCGCTGAACGGGTGCCGGTGCTCAAGGCCGCGCTGCAACAGCACTTTTCCCTGGATGACAGCCGGGTGGTCGAGCAGGCGCGCCTGAAACGCTGGTCGACCGATGTGTTCAACCGCACCTTTGCCGCTACCGCAGCCCTCAACAGCCTTACCCTTGGCGTGGCCGGTGTGGCGTTGTTCATCAACCTGCTGACCCTGGGCCAGGCCCGGCTGGGCCAGTTGGCACCGCTGTGGGCGCTGGGGGTGCGACGCATGCAACTGGTCTGGCTGAGCCTCGGGCAGACACTCATGCTAAGCAGCTTCACCGTGCTGCTGGCAATCCCGCTTGGGCTGTTGCTGGCCTGGTGTCTGGTCGCGGTGGTGAACGTGCAGGCCTTCGGCTGGCGGTTACCGCTGTATGTGTTCCCCTTGCAACTGCTGCAGTTGACCGTGCTGGGCATGCTCACCAGCCTGTTGGCCTGCGCCTGGCCGCTGTGGCAACTGGCGCGCCGCCAGCCGCGCGAACTGTTGAGGCCGTTGGCCGATGAAGCTTAATGCGTGGCTGTTGCTGACCGGGTTGTTGTTGTGCGGCTGTGATCAGCCAGCACCGCAAAGCTATGCCGGGCTCGGGCAGCAGGCTGGCGAATTCAGCCAGGTGACCCGCGATCATCGTCTGGTATTCCCGCATGACCACGGCCCCCACGACGGCTTTCGTATCGAGTGGTGGTATGTCACCGCCAACCTCAAGGACGCCCAGGGCCGAGATTGGGGCGCCCAGTGGACACTGTTCCGCTCGGCCCTGCGCCCCGGCCCGGAGACCACCGGCTGGAACAGCCCGAACCTGTGGATGGGGCATGCAGCACTGACCGGGCCGGGTGGCCATCAGGCTGCTGAAACCCTGGCGCGGGGTGGTGTCGGCCAGGCCGGCGTGCAGGCCCAGCCGTTTCGCGCATGGATCAATGACTGGGTGTTACAGGGCCAGGGCGGTACTGAACACCTGCAGATGGTCGCAAGTGGCGACGGTTTTCGCTATGACTTGCAGTTGCACAGCGATCTTCCCTTGGTGCTGCATGGGGAGCAGGGCTACAGCGAAAAATCAGGCAAGGGCCAGGCTTCGTACTATTACAGCCAGCCGTTCTACCACGTCCAGGGGCAGGTCCAGCGTGGCAGCCTGTGCATCGCGGTTACCGGGCAGGCCTGGCTGGACCGGGAATGGAGCAGCCAGCCACTGGCGCCCGGACAGACCGGCTGGGACTGGTTTTCCCTGCACCTGGACAGTGGCGCCAAGCTGATGCTGTTCCAGGTGCGGGAGGCCCACGGGGAACCGTATCGCGCCGGGACCTGGGTTGGGCCACAGGGGGAGGTGGTGGTGCTGGACGCGGCACAGATCCGCCTGCAGGCGCTGGCCTGGTCTGCGCAGAAAAACGGCAAGCAGGTACCGACGCGCTGGCGGGTGCAAGTGCCGGAGCATGGGGTGGATGTGCAGGTCGATGCCGTTGAGCCGCAGGCGTGGATGCAGACACGGTTCCCGTATTGGGAAGGGCCGGTACGCTTGAACGGGAGTGCGGGCGGGCGCGGGTATCTGGAGATGACCGGTTACTAGGCGCTGTGTGTAAAGTCTTGAGACGAAGAGCTGGTTAGCCGGCGAGTTAGCATGCAAGCCTCAGCCAGCCATACCCATATCACACGATGCGCTGAGCCCACTTTCCGGCATAGGCACTGTCGACAAACAGGGTATTCACTGACGGGTACCTGCTCATCAATGAAGCTCAGGAAGAATTGGCTGTTTTAATTGGGGGGTATCATTTTCTGGACTTGCCTTTGGTGGGTTTAGATTAATTGATATTTGTACGGCGGTGGTCCGCGCGGTCTGTTGGTTAAATTCGTTGATATGGATCAATGCATTGCTGGTGCATTGAGTGCATCTGTTTGGCGCTACTCGATTGGGGGGGCAAGCAGAATCCTGGTCGAAGGTTTTCCTGTCGCTTGTAGGAAGTTTCCTAGTTTTGTGCGGGGGGTGGCGAAATGTGAAGAATTGGTGCATGTTTGATCTGGAAACATTTCAAGTGTTGCCTTGGGGGAGCGGTAGTTGCTGGCAATGAATTGAATTCCATTGCAGTTGCCAATGGGCCTGAAATGGATCGTTGTCAGTGATGTCACTTTCGTCGAGGCCGTTTCCAGTGGCTTCAGGAGGAGTTATGGCTTCAGGCAGTTTTCAAAGTGAGGTGCCGAGGGCGCGCGTCAATATTAAACTTGATCTTCATACGGGTGGGGCCCAGCGTAAGGTTGAGCTGCCGCTTAAGCTCATGCTGATGGGGGATTACAGTAACGGAAAAGAGCAGCGTCCGCTGTCCGAACGGAGCAAGGTTAATGTCAATAAAAATAATTTTGACAGTGTGCTCTTGGAGTTTTCACCGAGCCTCAAACTGGTCGTTGAAGATACGCTGGCCAGCGAAGGTGGAGAAACGCCTGTTGAGCTGAGTTTTCAGCGGATGAAGGACTTCGAGCCCGAACAGGTCGCTCGACAGATACCCCAATTACGTGCGCTGCTGGCGATGCGCAACCTGCTGCGTGAGTTGAAAGCCAATCTCTTGGATAACGCCACGTTCCGTGCCGAGTTGGAACGCATACTGAAAGATGAAGCGCTGAGTAATGAACTGCGTAAGGAACTGGCTGCCCTTGCCCCTCAAGGCGGATGCTAGAAAACCATCATCTCTACAGACGGGAAGCTAACAAATGTCCGAAGAGCAATCCTCTGCGCAATCGCGTGGCGCCACTGTGCGGGTGGAAGACAGCCAGAATGTCTATCACACATTGTTTGAAAAAATAAATCTCGAACCCCTTGAGCAGATGGGCGGTATCGACGCCTACCAGAGTGTGGATGTTCTGTCTGAGGCAACACCCAATCAGCGTGTTACTGCGTCTGTAAGTGTTTTTCTTGAGCGGCTCAAGCAAGTCTCCCCGAAAGTGGAGCGTCTGGACAGGGCCCTGCTGGACGAACACATTGCCTCGATTGATGCCCAGATCAGCAGTCAGCTGGACGAAGTGATGCATCATCCTGACTTTCAGCGTGTAGAGTCGATCTGGCGTGGGGCGAAGTCGTTGATCGATCAGACGGACTTCCGCCAGAACGTCCGCATCGAGTTGTTGGATATCAGTAAAGAACATCTGGCCCAGGACTTCGAAGATGCGCCCGAAATCGCTCAAAGCGGCATGTACCTGCATACGTATACTCAGGAATACGATACGCCGGGTGGTGAGCCTATTGCGGCGGCGGTCTCAAACTACGAGTTTGGCCGTGGGGCGCAAGACATTGCACTGTTGCGGAATATCTCGAAAGTTGCGGCCTCCGCTCATATGCCATTCTTGTGCTCGATGGGCCCTGCGTTCTTTGGCAAGCAAACAATGGAGGAGGTCGCCGCGATCAAGGATATCGGCAACTACATGGACCGTGCTGAGTACATCAAATGGCACGCTTTCGCTGAAAGCGATGATGCCCGCTATGTCGGCGCCACATTGCCCTGTACGTTGGGGCGACTGCCTTACGGGCCTGATACGAGTCCGGTTCGGCTGTTTAACTATGAAGAGCGAGTCAAGGGGCCAGATCACAGCAAGTACCTCTGGGTAAGCTCGACGTTCGCGTTTGCAGCCAATATGGTCAAAAGCTTTATAGCCAATGGTTGGTGCGTACAAATTCGAGGGCCGCAATCAGGGGGTGCTGTAACGAATCTGCCGATCCATCTCTATGACATGGGTACGGGCAGTCAGGTCAAGATTCCTTCGGAAGTGATGATTCCGGAAACCCGCGAGTTTGAGTTTGCCAATCTTGGGTTGATTCCGTTGTCGTACTACAAGAATCGCGATTATGCGTGCTTTTTCTCCGCGAACTCAGCGCATAAGCCGGCGATCTATGACACACCTGAGGCCACGGCCAACAGTCGTATCAACGCTCGGCTGCCTTATGTCTTCCTGCTTTCGCGCATCGCTCACTATCTGAAACTCATCCAGCGGGAGAACATCGGCACAACCAAGGATCGCCGCCTGTTGGAACTGGAATTGAATAGGTGGATCAGCGGCTTGGTTACCGAAATGACGGACCCCGGCGATGACTTGCAGGCGTCTCATCCGCTGAGGGAGGCAAAGGTGGTTGTCGAAGATATTGATGACAACCCAGGCTTCTTCAGAGTCAAGCTGTTTGCGGTGCCGCATTTCCAGGTTGAGGGTATGGACATCAACCTGTCGTTGGTTTCGCAGATGCCCAAAGCTAAATCCTGACGGCGAACCCGGGAGTTACTAATCGTGAAGATCGATCGGCCTATGTGGGCGTCCGGTGTGGTGTTGTCTGCGCAGCAGTTTCAGCAGCAGGCCCGCTTTGAATCGTGGACCAACCAGGCAGTTGCTTCCTTGGCATGGGTTCATCCGTGGGGTATTCGCGCAGTCGCATTTGATGCAGACGCACTGCAGCTAGGCAAACTCCTGGCCACTCGGCTGCAGGTGTGCATGCCCGATGGAACGCTGATTGACACGGATCGATTGGATCGGCTTCCCAGTGCCCTGGAACTGTCCCGGGCGCTGCCTGACGACAGTCAAGCGGCAACGGTGGTGCTCGCTTTGCCGCTGGAACAGGCCAATGGCAACAACTGTCTGTTCGAGGGTGCCCGAGTTGAGCGCCCGGTCAGATACCGCCAAGTGTGGCGGGATGTACAGGATCACTATACCGATGAGGTGCAGTCAATCAGCGTACTCGAACATGCACTGAGCTTGCGCCTGAATGAAGATGACAACGCAGACTACCTCACCTGCCCAGTGGCACGCCTTGTCCGGGATGGGCGGGGGCGTTGGGAAATTGATCAGGATTACATCCCCCCGTTGCTGAGGTTTGATGCGCACGCTGGATTGTTACTTCAGCTGGATAACTTGCTGACCCAGCTGTCCTCCAAACGTGAGCGGCTGATGGGGATGCGTCGCGAGAGCAACCAGCGCATGGCAGATTTTGCTGTCGCTGATGTGACATTGTTCTGGTTGCTCAACGCGTTGAATACCTATCAGCCGGTGCTGGCAGACCTTAAAGCACACCCTGCTCGGCATCCGGAGTTGGTGTACCAGCAGTTGGTGAAATGCGCGGGGGCGCTGTTGACGTTTTCGTTGGACCAGAGTGTCGAGGACATTCCTGCCTATCAGCATACGCACCTTGAGTCTGTTTTCCCGCCGTTGATGCGTACGCTCTCCACATTGCTGGAGGCGAGCCTGCCGTCACGTGTGCTGGCTTTGGTACTCGAAGCGCGCAGTGCCAACCGATGGCAGGTGGCCCTGAACGATCCTCGTTTGCTTGAGCCAGACGGGGCTGACTTTTACCTGTCGGTGCGCTGCCGGCTGCCAGCCGTGCAAGTGCAAAGCCAGTTCCCACGGCTGTGCAAGATCGGCTCGCCTGATGATGTGGACTATCTCGTCAATGCAGCACTCGATGGCGTTCCCTTGAAACCCCTCAGCCATGTGCCTGCGGCGATACCGCTGCGTTTGGAAAACCAGTACTTCGCACTGGATCTCGGGCATGAGAAAGGGCGTGCCATGTTGGAGGACGGCGTATGCGCGCTCTATGTGCCGAGCGTGTTCCAGGACGCCACACTTGAGCTGTTCGCGGTGCTGCGCTCATGAGTCTCGCTCAGCAGAAACCCGGCACAGCCAAGGTGGATATCGACGCCTTGTTACAGGATACCTACTTGCTGGTGGTCGAGTTGCGACATGGCACAGGTGTGCACAGTAGCCCGGAACTTTGGCCGCGTTGCGTGGCGGATGTCGAGCATGTTCGGGCCTCTCTTCAGGAGGAGGGCCTGGATCGCCATAGCATCGAGCTTATCAGCCATGCGCAATGTGCCTTGCTGGATGAGACAGTGCTCGCTTGCGCCGAAGGTAAGGCCCATGAGGACTGGGCAATGGAGACCTTGCAGGCCAAGTTTTTCAGCAGTCATCAGGCGGGGGAATCGCTTTATGAAGACATGCGCACCGTGCTTCGGGAGGCCTCTGCACACCCTTATGTCTTCACGGTCTTTCAGCGGGCGCTGATGCTCGGTTTTCGGGGGCGCTACCGCGATGTGAATCATCCAGAGCGGCAGCAATTGTTCGCTGCAATCGATGCGCATGTACCGCCCCTTGACACAAGTCAGTCCCTGGTCACCCAGATAGGGCCTACTTCACACCTCCCGATGTGGGGTTGGCTGCAGTCTCCTCTGGTCCACGTGGTGGCCGCATCTGGCCTGCTGATAGGCCTCTGGTGGGGGCTTGACCATACGCTGGGTGAGGCAGTGGCCTCGCTCCTGCCGGTGCAGGGGTGAGCGAGATGCAGCTGAGACAGGAGCAGGGGCTCTGGCTATGGGCCGGAACGTTGTCCTTGCTGCTCATTGCCACGCTTCCGCTTGCTGTTGAGTGGCAGCTCACGATCGCCGTGGTCGTCACGGGCGGAGTGTGGGCAGCATGGCGCCGAAGCAGGCGGATTGCCGGCGGCGAGGGACATGAACTGCAGTGGAGCAAGGGCACTAGCCTACCTGCAGGATCCTACCGCCATCCGGTTGTCTTGGTGGTAGGCGATTGTCTGGCTGAGCTGTTTGGTCCGTTACCCGCTGAGCAATGGGCATTGCGGGTAACGGGGGAGGGTTGCTATGTCCGGGTGCCCGACGCGCAGAAGCTGCCCACGACGATTGCCAGCCTGTTGCTGCAAAGGCCCGAATGGAATGAACAGCTGAGTGTCATGTGGGTCGTGGATCCCTCCGTCCATACAGATGTTGCAGTGTTGGCGAATGAACTGCGCAATGTGCACCGTCAGATTGTGAGGTTGCGCGAACGTGGTAGCCCACTGTCGCTGCTGGTGGTGGGGTTTTTCCAGAGCACTTCGCAGACCTCGGCCTGGTTTACCTGGGCAAGCGCCAAATCGAGCGTGCAAGTGCATGAATCAGGTATGTGCATGAGCCTGGCCGAATGGCAGGGTTGGAGCGCGGATCCTGATCTCCGGGCTGCTCGACTGCGAGACACGGTGCAATTGAGCGCTGCTGCTGGCTGGTTGAAAGCTCTCTGTATGTCGGAAATGCGCGTGCGGACTTCTCGCCAGGAGATCGCGGCCACCGCCTTTGCCCTTGCATGGACACCCAATTCCAGCGAGCGCCCTGACAACAACCTATGGCACCGCTGGCTGCAGGAGCGGACTGGGCTGAGCTTTGACCAAGGTACGTCTGATGATGCCTATGCTTCATTGCCGTTCCCTGACGCTCTGCTCCATTTGCTGCCTCGCAGTGCTCAACGTAATAGGCAACACAGAGCGGTGCTGGTGGGGGGCTGGCTGTTTGTGTTGGCAACCTCCATCGCGTTGGTAAGCTCTGCATGGCAGAACACATTGCTGGTACGCCAGGTCACCGAAGACTTACGGCGCTATGCCACTGCTTCGGTGAGTGCTGAGCCTGACAAGGGTCTCCAACGGGAGGGCGCGCTGGCAGTGCTTCGTCAGGATGCCGAGCGCTTGGACCACTATTACCGCCAGGGTGAGCCGTGGTCGCTGGGCCTCGGCTTGTACCAGGGCGAAAAACTGCGCCCGTCATTGCTGGCGGCCATCAACGGCCACCGTATCCCGACGATGCCTCAGTCTTCGCCTGCCAGCCCTCAAATGGTTCGCTTGGACAGCCTCTCGCTTTTCAGCAGTGGCAGTGCGCAGCTGAAGGCGGATTCAACCAAGGTCCTGGTCACTGCATTGGCGGGCATCAAGGCCCAGCCAGGTTGGCTGATTGTGATCACGGGGCACACGGACGCTACCGGCAGCGACGAACAAAACCTGCGTTTGTCGCGAGCACGTGCGGCCGCGGTACACGACTGGATTCAACACATGGGCGACATCCCCAGCAACTGCTTCGCGGTGCAAGGCCTGGGAGCCAGCCAGCCAGTTGCAAGCAACGACACGGAACAAGGACGGTCGGCCAATCGCCGAGTTGAGATTCGTCTGGTGCCGGAGGCGGGGGCTTGCCTGTCCTCGACTGCGGCCTCTGGGCTGCAACCCCTGTCGCATTCCGCGACCTCCAACATTTTAAAGAGGATTTTCTAAATGGCTATTCCTGTTTACCTGTGGCTGAAAGACGATGGCGGTGCCGATATCAAAGGTTCGGTCGATGTCAAAGACCGGGAGGGCAGTATTGAAGTGGTCGGCCAAGATCATGATCTTTATATTCCCACCGATAATAATACTGGAAAATTGACCGGTACGCGCATTCATACACCGTTTGTTTTCTCAAAAGAAATCGATGCTTCCTCCCCTTATCTCTATAAGGCCGTGACAACTGGCCAGACGCTCAAAGAAGCCGAGTTCAAATGGTACAAAATCAATGATGCTGGCCAGGAAGTTGAATACTTTAACACCAAGCTGGAGAACGTCAAGGTCGTGAAAGTTGCACCCAAGATGCACGACGTAAAAGACCCGGCAAAAGAGAAGCATAACCATCTGGAGTTGGTCGAGCTTCGCTACGAGAAAATTATCTGGACCTACAAGGATGGAAATATCATCCACTCGGATTCATGGAATGAACGTACTACCGCCTGATGGAACTTGGCCGTCGGTCTGTAATTGCTGATGGTCCCCAGTGTATTGGGTTGAGCGTCCGCGTGCGGGCGCTCAGCCAAGTACACCATGGTTTCAGATACGTCCACTGATGACGTTACGTTGACCATTGACGACAAGGATGCCCTGTATGGCACATGATCCTACCCGCTTGCTCCGCCGTCTCAACGCTTATTGCACCCAGGCACTGACGGCGGCAGCGTCGTTGTGTCAGGCACGTGGGCACAGTCATATCAGCATTGAACACTGGTTGTTGAAGTTGTTTGAGCAAGGAGAAGGTGATCTTGTGGTCATCGCCCGCCGTTATGGGGTGGATGTGGATGCCCTGTGGCAAGGACTGCTTGAGTACTTCAATACCTTGCCGCGCAGCGTGCTCAGCAAGCCCCAACTAAGTCTCGAAGTGCAGCAACTGATCAGCAGCGCCTGGCTACTGGCATCGATGGATCGCGACTGTGAGCAATTGCGCTCCGTGCATGTGTTGGCGGCCCTGATTGAGACACCGGACTTACTCAAGTGCTCAGCCGCTTGGCCTCTATTGGGTATAGGTTCAACACAACTGCAACAGGTGGTAGCCCTGCTTGAATCGGATTCGGAAGAAAGGCAGCTGGTGCAGACTGTGTCGTTCAACCCCGCGACGGGACGGAAGGCCAAGCTTACAAGCGCTGCGGATAGCGATGTGGCGCAGCCAGCGATCCTCGATCAGTTCAGCCATGATGTAACCGCCAAGGCCGCAGCGGGGCAGATCGATCCAGTCTTCGGACGTGACGATGAAATTCGTCAGGTGATTGACGTACTGAGCCGTCGCCGCAAGAACAACCCCATCCTGGTAGGAGATCCCGGTGTCGGGAAAACCGCCCTGGTCGAAGGACTTGCTTTGCGCATTGCCAGCGGCGAAGTCCCGGATAGCCTGAAACCGGTGAGTATCCGTACGCTGGACCTGGGGCTGCTTCAGGCTGGAGCCGGGGTCAAAGGTGAGTTCGAGCAGCGGCTCAAGAACGTGATCGATGCCGTCCAGCAATCGGAAACACCCATCCTGTTATTTATCGATGAAGCGCACACCCTGATCGGTGCTGGCAACCAGCCGGGGGGCGCTGATGCCGCAAACCTGCTGAAACCTGCCTTGGCGCGTGGCGAGTTGCGAACCATCGCTGCCACGACCTGGAGCGAATATAAGCAGTACTTCGAGCGCGATGCTGCGCTGGAGCGGCGCTTTCAGATGATCAAGGTGGATGAGCCGGATGATGCCAATGCTTGCTTGATGCTGCGCGGGCTCAAAGCGCGTTACGCCACCTATCACGGCGTGCACGTTCAAGACGCTGCAGTGCAGGCGGCGGTTAGTTTGTCCCGGCGTTTTCTGACGGGGCGCCGCCTGCCGGACAAAGCGGTTGACCTGATAGACACCGCGTGCGCACGCGTTCGCATGAGCCTCGATTGCGAGCCGCAGGCGCTGGTCCAGCTGAAGTCGCAAAAGACGGCCCTGACTGCAGAGCGAACTGCGTTGGAAGAGGATGCACAGCTTACTGGCAGGCTGATGGAGCCTCGTTTGGCGAAGATCAACGCCCAGCTGGTTCATCTCGAGAGCCAGCAGGCTGCGCTGGAGCTGCAGTATCAACAAGAGCTTGAGCTTACCCGTCAGTTGCTCAATGTTCGTCAGGCCGAGCAGGTCGATACAGCGGCCTGCGCGAAGCTGCAACAGGAACTGAGCTACGTACAGGGGAGTCGGCCGCTCCTATCGCTGGACGTGTGTGCCCGCAGTGTGGCTGAAGTGATCGCCGACTGGACGGGGGTGCCCCTTGGTAGCTTGCTCAAGGACGAACATGCCAGCTTGTTGAACCTGGAAGATCAGTTGGCCGAACGCATTGTTGGGCAGGACTCGGCCCTGCTTGCACTCGCTCAACGGCTACGTGCCGCGCGAACAGGGTTGACGAACGACAACGCGCCGATGGGCGTTTTCCTGCTGGTCGGCACCAGTGGCATCGGCAAGACGGAAACAGCACATGCCCTGGCCAGTAGCCTGTTCGGCGGTGAGAAGTCGCTCATCACGCTCAACATGTCCGAGTACCAAGAGGCGCACACCGTCAGCCAATTGAAAGGGTCTCCGCCTGGCTATGTTGGCTACGGCCAGGGCGGCGTACTTACCGAGGCCGTTCGCCAGCGCCCCTACAGCGTCGTTTTGCTGGACGAGGTCGAGAAAGCCCACCGAGATGTACTCAACCTGTTCTACCAGGTTTTCGATCGTGGCTTCATGCGCGATGGTGAAGGCCGAGAGATCGATTTCCGCAATACCGTCATCCTGATGACCTCCAACCTGGGCAGCGACCTGCTGCAAAGCTGCATCGAATTGCAGCCTGCCACGGAAGACGCCGCCCTCCAAGAGCTGTTGCGCCCCGTGCTACGCGAGCACTTCCAGCCTGCACTGCTGGCACGTTTCCAGACATTGATTTTCCGCCCGCTGGGGGCTGATGCGCTCAGGCGCATTGTCGCGATCAAGCTCGACCAGGTTGCCAGGCGTTTGCAGCGTCATTACGGCTTGCAGTGCGAAGTGGACGGCTCACTTTGCGAAGCCTTGGTCGCCGCCTGCCTGCTGCCCGATACCGGCGCCCGCAACATTGACAGCCTGCTGAACCAGCAGATTTTGCCGGTACTTAGCCAACAGCTACTGCAGCGCCAAGCCCATGGCCAGCCAGCTCAAACGGTAACGCTTGGGTTCTGCGAAGACACCGGCATCAGTTTGAGCTTTTCCGATGAACACGACGCAGCGCTGCTGGCTGGCGAGAGGGCTTGATCATGGCGAAGCCTTTACTAGGTTCCACCCATAACCATTACACGCTCGAAATCGATGAACTGGATGCGGTTGAGCTCGATGTACTGTCGTTCATAGGTGAGGAATGGCTGAGTCAACCGTTCAAGTACACGGTGGCGTTTACCTCTTCCACGCAGGACATTGATGTCGCCAAAGTCCTCGGGAAGGACGCCAGTTTTCAGATGGGGTCGTCAGAGCAGACACCGGCCAATGCGATCTCTGGGGCGGCGTCACGCACGTTGCATGGCGTGATTACGGGTTTCAAGCGCCTCTCCAGCTCCAAAGATGAAGCCCGTTATGAGGTGACCCTGCAGGCTCGCTTGGCGCTGCTCAGCCGTGGCAAACAGTACCGGATTTACCAACATCAGTCGGTTCCGGAGATCGTCGAAAGCATCTTGCGCAGCCGCCACCAGTTTGAGGGGCAGCACTTTCTGTTCGACCTGCTACGCGAATACCCCAAGCGTGAACAGGTCATGCAGTACGGTGAAAGTGACCTTGCCTTCATCAGTCGCATGTTGGCAGAGGTGGGCATTTGGTACCGCTTCACGCACAACGACAAGCTGTTTATCGACGTTGTCGAGTTTCACGATCACCAGCAACATTATCAGTTCGATGTCAGTCTGCCGCTCCGCCCCCTGTCTGGCCTGACCAGCAACGGCCAGGATGGCGTCTGGGCGCTGCAGGTCAGCCATGCGGTGGTGGAGCAGCACATCAACGTTCGCGCCTATCACCACCGCGATGCTACGGCTTTCCTGGAGGGGGACGTAGATCACAGCCGGCATGCGACGACAACCTATGGTGAGGGTTACCACTACGGCGAACCCTACACCGCGCTGGGTGACGCAATTGCCCAGGATGAGGAACTGGAGAGTGAAAGTGGCTACTTCTACGCGCGCCTGAACCATGAACGCTTCCTCAACGGCCAAACTCGCTGCAGTGGCATTAGCAGCAGCGTGACACTCGCCCCAGGGCAAGTGGTTACAGTAACTGAAGGGGCACCGCAGGTCTTTGAGCCTGGGGTCGTCATGACGCATCTGACCGTCGAGGCTGCACGGGACCGTAGTCTGGAAGTCACCTTCGAGGCTATTCCCTACTCAGAGTCGATATGCTTTCGGCCGGCACTGCCGAACAAGCCACAGATCGCGGGCACGGTGCCGGCGCGGGTCACCAGTACCCAGCAGAACGATCCTTATGGCCATATCGACCTGGAAGGTCGCTACAGAGTGAACTTCCTGTTCGATCGGGACAGTTGGAAAGCGGGCGAGGAGAGTGTCTGGCTACGACTGGCGCGACCCTACGCGGGCGACACCCATGGCCTGCACCTGCCGCTGATCTGCGGCACCGAAGTGGCGGTGGCGTTTGAGCAAGGCGACCCGGACCGGCCCTATATTGCGCATGCTCTGCACGATAGTCAGCACCCCGACCATGTAACGCTGCGCAACTACAAACGCAATGTGCTGCGCACGCCTGCGAACAACAAGTTGCGCATGGACGATACGCGTGGGCAGGAGCACGTCAAGCTCAGTACCGAGCACAGTGGGAAGAGCCAGCTCAATCTGGGGCATCTGGTCGATGCCGATCGCCGGCCTCGCGGGGAGGGCGCGGAACTGCGCACCGATGGGCATGCCGCGATCCGTGGCGGCAGTGGCATCTTCATCAGTGCTGATGCTCAGCCTCAAGCCCAAGGGACAATGCTGGAGATGGGAGCAGCGTTGGCTCAGCTCAATAACGCTCTGGCATTGGTGAACGCACTGGCGCAAAGCGCAGCTGTGTCGGGAGCATTACCAGCTGATAATCAGGCCCAACAGAGCCTGCGGGAGGCATTGGCGCGGCTCAAAGATGCGGGACTCCTTGCCTCGGCACCTGCCGGGATAGCTATGGTTACACCTGCAAACATCCAACTATCGGCAGAAAACTCTATTACAGCTACGGCTGGTGATAGTGCTGACTTCAGCCTATTCAAACGTTTCAGCGTGGCCGCAGGTGAGGCAATCAGTCTGTTCGCCCAAAAGTTAGGGCTCAGATTAATTGCGGCTCGTGGCCCTGTGGATATTCAGGCACAAAGCGATGCGATGACGTTACAAGCAGACAAGGAACTTTCTTTAAATAGCAGTAATGGCGAGATCGTTCTCAATGCCCAACACGGCATCACTCTGGTTAGCAGAGGTGCCTATATCAAAATAAAAGACGGATCTGTTGAGATCGGTGCCCCGGGTGAACTGCATATCAAGAATGACAATATCGCTTGGGGAGGCACTGCCTCATTGGAGAAGGCCCTGGCACCGATGATTCTGGAAGATCCTGTTTACAGCAATCCCATGCAAGGTGGCTTTCAAGTTAGAGATAAAGTCAGTGATAAGCCAAAACCTTACGTACGGTATCGAATTGAAGCTGCCGATGGCAGCGTGCTGAGAGGCATGACAGATGGGAATGGTTATACACAATCCCACTATGGAGTTGATCTTCAAAGCATAAAGTTATTCTTTGAGTAACTTCGGAGTGATAGGAAATGAGCGGTGCGGATATTTCAGTAGCAGAGTGCACGGTTTGCAAAAGTAAACCCGTTGTAGTGGCTCATCATCAATCGGTGCAGTGTTATTTTTGTCCGGAAACCGAAGAGTTGGTTTTTATTGCTGACAGTGAGGCTGCAGAGTTTGAGGCGCATTGGAAGGAAATGCAACAGTGCGTAAATGATTTTCATCAGGAAAAAATTAATTACTCTGTTGCAATTGAAAAATATGGAATTGCTGCAGAAACCACGGCAGCGCCTGAGGCATCATTTCATGACGCTGTAGTGCGAGCTGAGAAAAATTTGGAGTTGAAGCGAGAAAAGTTAAAAGAAAAAATTGGTGAGTTTTCTACCCAAGACATGAAATATAATGATGTTGTGGAGCTTATTCCTGTTAGTGGTCAGTCTGCTAAAAGAAAAGCTGGTGAAAAACGAGCGCCTGTAGTTTATGTAAAGAAAGGTTACTACAGTAAAGGCAAGGATGGCAGAAAACTCCATACTGTTTCGTTGAAAAGTAGTGACAAAAAAGGCGGCGCTGAAAGTATCTTTGAGCGACGCAGTGATGGAAAAATTCGACGCATAGACGACAAGAAGCTTAAGCGGCAACTTGCCGGATTGAATTGGCCAAAAATAAAAATTGATCTGAAGGATGTTGTCAAATGGGCAGGCCTTGGTTTTGATCCGGAGGCGCTGAGTATGGATTGTTCACTCTTTGACTGGGCAGATAGCTGGAATGCTGCCGCACAAGGTGAGGCAACGTGGGGGGATCATATTGACTTTGAGGGCGGAGCACAGTTTATGCGCTTTGTTTCCAATTTCGGCGCAAATGTTGAAATTGATCCACGTAAGCAACAATTCTCCATCAAAGGAGAGGGTGGCGGCAGCTTGACTGCGGCTGCCGGCATAGCGTCCTTTTCAATTTACGCTCCGGATCGCATCGGATGGGCGCTTACAGTTAATCCCTCTGATGAGAACGAGGTCCCGTTTGATTTAGGGATGATGCGCTTAAGTTTGAGCGTTCGCTTGGCCGCATTTATTGGAGCGACGCTTCAGGTGGAGGCTCTATTCCAGGTGGTCAGGAGTGGTGACCAGCAAACCGTCATGGGCCAACCTGGTCGTTTGAGACCTTTCAGTGAAAGAAAAAGCAAAGCTTATGATTTTCATAAGCAGATGAGCAGTGAAGATGAAGGGATAAAACTTTCGGCAGAAGCTTTTGCGGGTGCGAGGGCGGAAGGAACACTGACGGGATCACTGCAATGGTTAAAGCCGACAGCGGCAGGGGAAACAAATGGCGGTATATTGGAGACTACTGGAGAGTACGTCGATTTTTGTAAAATAGGACCCAGTATTGCAGGGTTGGCGGGGGTGGGTGCCGGCTTAAGTTTTCATTGTACTTTTATTAATGGGAAGTTTTGTTTTCATTTTGCAGCCTCTCTATGCAAAGGGGCGGGTGCTAAAGGTGGCTTTGTTTGTGAAGTGAATGGCAATACCTTTCTAGAGTTTGGTGCTTGGTTGATTTATCAACTGAATCAAAGGAATTATGGTTTTTTTAGAGTCATGGATGTTGATGCATTTAGTGTGTATACGAAGTATTGTGTTATGCAAATGGAGCTCCATGAAGTCGATGTGTATGAGCATTACTCATTCGCAAAAAAATCGATTGAAAACATTGTAAATGATTTCACAAAACAGGTTGGTGAATTGGCTGATGAGACGAAGAGGAGGGTTGATGCTTCGAGACGACGGAATCAGTTAGCTAAAAATGTTATCATCCGACAGTTGGATCTGTTGCGCTACACACCTGAAGCTAAGGGTATATTGCTTTATCTTCTAACGCGACATGGTAAGTGGGATAATATAGATCCAGGAAACATAGAGTTTCTCGATCGCTACGGCGAACGAAAAGAGGCGGTGCTTTGTGTGCTTAGAAGTATTCAGAGCAAGCCGGAGTGGCGTAAAGTATTGTCTCGTGTCAATGCGGAAGGGAATGGCCCATCAGAAGGATACGCTGAGTTGGACGCCGTCGAGGGGCATGAGCGAAGCTTGGCAGACTTTCTTAAGTTAGGGAAGGATCGAGATAGAGAATTCTATAAAATAAAATATGAGCGAAGCGAATTGGCCATAATTTATGATCGGTTGAAGGAGTTTAGTTCTTCTGGTTATGCGCTCGCTATGAATGATACGGTCTATTATAAGCTAAGCGTTGGTCGTAATCCGAATTACCCGCGACGCTGCAAGTTTGGTCCGTGTGGTGCGGATATTGTCTGAGTAAGTCCAATTGGAGTGGTCGTGATGATTTTTAAGGTGTCTGTATTTTTGTTGGTTTTTTTGAGTTTGTCAGGCTGTGACCAGTTGGCGAGTGGAGTTGATTATAAGGAGCTCGAGATAACGCCGATAGAGATGAAGCATTTTATCGAAGAAGTAAAAAGGGACTTGGTGTTTGTTGAGGGTGGTGAATATTTGATGGGGGATTATGGCTTAGAGTACGGGTCGGAGCAAATGTCTTATGATAGTGATGGAGACAGTCGGCCGGTACATAAAGTCAAGTTGAGCACCTTTTCTATTGCAAGATTCAAGGTCTCAAATAAAGAGTTTGAGATGTATCTTAAAAGCAATGGTCTTAAGTTACGTTCTTTTGAGGTGGGGGGAATACAGAAAAAGTGGAAGAACATTCATTCTTTACCTGATTTGCCGGCGCATATGGACTGGTATGAAGCCGACCGCTATTGCAACTGGCTGGCTAAAGTGTCCAATCTTCCCTTCTCATTACCCACGGAGGCTCAGTGGGAGTACGCGGCACGCAGCCGCGGGCAGTTTTTGATGGTGGCCACTGATGACGGTACTTATAAGCAGACCAATGATGGTTTTACTAAATATGGGGGAGGACCAAAAGGAATTAACATTTCTACTTCTCGAGATCGTCGGGATTTTGCTAGACAAATGGGGTGGAGCACGGAGGGGCTTACGCCCTTGCCGGTGGACAGGTTTCCCCCCAATCCGTTGGGCCTTTATGCCATGTCGGATAATGGGCTGGAGTGGGTTAAGGATTGGTATGACGAAAATTATTATCAGTACTCCCCTGAAATTGACCCTCAGGGGCCGGAAACACCAGTGACCAAGGACTACTATGGCCGGGATACAAAAGTTACACGTGGTCAGGCATATGCCAATCCAAGCTGGGGAGGAGGAGTGAATGTGCACAGAACCCCTGAGAATCCGCATGGTTATGCATCCGAAGATAAAATGATTGTGTTGGGCGATAAAACGGCTCGGTGTGTTGTTAATAGTCACAATCGGATTGAGTAGCGGCGAGCTCTCTATTTCAGGGGCATTAAATATAGGCTGCCTGAAAGGTGGTAATGATTTTATTATTAGGTGCTTAATGATATGCGCGGAGTTATTCGTGTTGGCGACAAACTGTCTTCGGGAGGCAAGGTACTTGCCGGCACCCGTGGGTTGAAATTTATGCAGCTTGATGTCGCTTGCGTAGGTGATGCTGTTTTTTGTCCAATACCTGGGCACGGCGTGAATGAAATAGCAGAGGGGGATACAGGTTCGAAAGTTAAAGGTCGGCCCATTGCTTTAGACGGTCATTGCTGTTCCTGTGGTTGTGAGTTAATCACGTCGCTTCCTCAAGCAGGTAGGCTGTGAGATGGCAGTTGACCTGAACTCATTACCCGAGAGGCGATTGCTACCCCAGCAACCTCGGCACTGGCGATGGGGTGTGGTCATCTTGTTTTGTTCGATCGTCGTTGGCGGGTTGATGGTCCTGCTTTGGCGGGTGGACAGTTGGCATACATCATTGTGGTTTTGGATCTGCGCATTATTAGGGGTTTTGATTGCCGGGTTATTGTTCTACGCACTGCGTTTGTTGGCGTACGAGAAGCATCGAGATTATATAGAGAGTTGGAATGAGAGTCGCGACGAGTTGGAGCGGTCACTCATTCGGCGCGGCCAGCGTACGGTTGCCGTATTGGCCGTATCCTATTGTTCCGGGGCGGGTAATAATAAACTTGCTCAGGCCCTACGTTTGGGTAGTAAGCCTCTCCAGCCTATTTATCTGGAAGGACAAGCCTTGACAATGCGGTTGAGCCAATTAAAACCGTCGGTACAAAATCACTCAAAGTCCGAATACGCTAAGCGTTTACGTGGATTTTTACAACAAGTTGTACGTGGGTTGGAGTCTGATTTAGAGATCGGGGCGCGCAGTCTTGCTGTGGATGTTCGTATCAGGCATAACCAAGTGCTTTGCAATGAAGAGCTTCTGTCTATTTGGTCTGCAGTTACCACCAACCCCCGTTTAACTGATAGCGTGGTCTTTGCAAAGGACGATGATGGCGTAATGTGGCTGGACACTTGGTTGGATGCGCCGGAACGACATCAGTTGTTAGTGTCCGTCGAAATTAATCTTTTTCTAAACCCCGTTGCTGAGCAGGCCGAGACCGTGACAGCTGTGTTGTTGGGCTCTTCGCAGTGGTGTAACACGCAAAAAATTGATTCGATCGCCCTGGTGCATCGCCCTGTCCAACTTGAGTGCGCTGGTCGCTCTATCAAGGATGCAGTTACGGATGCATTTCTTTGGGGGCAGCTGCGTGCCGGAGAAGAAACGTACTTCAGTTGGCAGGCTCAGGTGCCTGGTGACGTTTTACGTGAGACAAGTATCGCTATGAATGCAGCACGTTTCCCTTTTAACGTGGCCAGGTGTCATCGATTGGATGATTCGTTTGGTTTGCCTGGATGTGCAGTAGGTAATGTCGCATTAATCGTTGCTAGTGAGTGTGCCAAGGCGGAGGACGGCCCGCAGGTGGTCCTGCTACACGATGCCTCTGCTCAAATTTTTATTGTCCGGCCTGCATGAGATCTTGAAATAGGGATTGATCGTGAAAAAGAAGAGAATCAGCGTCTGGATAGTGATCCTGTGTTTGCTCGTTGCGGGTGGGGTATTGATCTGGGTCGATAATCCCGTAGTGCAGGTGAGGAGTGAGACTGCACGCTTGCAATGGTCAGCAGTGTTGTTGATCGGCTGTTTGATATTTCTCTTTCTCGATGGCGTCGGCGAATTGGCTATCCGAATGTTGGGCGCGAGAGATTTTAGTGCTCTGATGGGACAAAAGCTCGGAGTCAACTGGACTCGTTCGACTGGCAGTAACGTGGTTTCTAATGCTGAGGATCCATTCGGCGTACCCGAGTTGAGGGCGCATTTGAAGGGACGCTACGGCTTCTTCTGGCAGCGCAAAATTCGACTGTTGTGGGTGGTCGGTGAGTCTGAGCAGATCGAGGCGATTGCCCCTGGGTTGAGCGAGCAGCGTTGGCTGGAAGGGCAAAACACCGTGCTGCTGTGGGCCGGCAGCATCCAAGGTGAACCGCAAGACGCGTTGCTTTTGCAGTGGCGCGGCCTATGCCGCAACCGTGCGCTCAATGGGGTGGTCTGGGTGTTGAACAAAGACCAAAGCAATAACGTGAGCGCGATGAACGATAGCGTTCGTCGTTTGCAGAATCTGGCCAAAACCCTACGCTGCCAATTGCTGCTGCATGTGTGGCAGGTCTGCGACAGTATGTGGCCGCAGCACTCGCGCGAAATCGGAGCGGTAGGCTGCATGCTCCCGGTACCATTATCGCCAGTGCGGCTCGCCGACCACTTAGGCATGCTCGTACAACCCTTACGTGAGCAGGGTCTATCGCAGCTTCAAAAAGACTCTGATCATGATTTCTTGCTTCGATTGTCACGCGATGTTGCGACCGAGGGTGTCTCCGGATGGTGCGCTGCATTGTCCGCGCTGTTCCGGAGACGCGACGTCTGGTTGCGTGGAGTGTGGTTCAGCTTACCGCTGCGACTCCAGAACAACCTTCGCGTGGATCACCACTGGCCTGAAGACCCAGCATGGTCAGGGATCCTCAGCGATCGCTCCGCCCGAGCCCGGCGACTGGGCTGGCACCCCGCCAGAGTCGCCTACGTTTCTGCGCTCGGCCTCGCTTTCATTTGGGGCATCGGCTTGCTGTTGTCGTTTGCGAGCAACCGTGCCGAGGTCGGTCAGATAGCGGCGGCGTACAGCGCTTTGCAGCAGCCCGTAGCAGGTACAGACACTAAACAGGCACTGGGCGAGTTGGTACGTGAACTCTCCCGCCTGGACTACCGATCAGAACACGGCGCACCGTGGTATCAGCGCTTTGGCCTGAGCCGGTCGCACGAGCTGCGTGAAGCGGTGTGGCCCTTCTATACGCAGGCCAATAACCAGCTGCTCCGTGACCCAGCCGTCGCTGAGCTGGAAAAACGGCTCAAGGCGTTGGTCAACTTGCCTCCGGCGAGCTCTCAGCGGACAAAGCAGGCTTACATCTACCTCAAAGCCTATCTGATGCTGGCACGCCCAGAAAAAGCCGATGCTGCTTTCCTGGCCGAGACCTTGGGCGCTGCCGAACCGGCATTGTGGACATTCTACGGCCAGCATCTGCCCGAGCACCCTGACTGGGCGATCAAGGCCAATCTCAGGTTGATCGCCCAAACACGCCAGGTGCTGCTGCGTGAACTGGGTCAGCGAAACGCTGAAAGCAGCCTGTACCAGCAGGTCCTCGACACCGCGGCGAACCACTACCCGGCGTTGGGTTTGCAACAGCTGGTCGGCGACACCGATGCAAGCGCTCTGTTCGCCAGTGCTGAACAGGTCCCTGGTGTATTCACCCGCCAAGCCTGGGAAGGGCAGGTTCGTGCAGCCATTGAAGACTCGGCGCAAGCCCGGCGCGAAGAGATCGACTGGGTACTCAGCGACCACCCCAACGACATCGCCAAGGCGCTGAGCCCCGACCAGCTCAGGGAGCGGTTGACTACCCGCTACTTCCAGGATTACAGCAGTGCCTGGCTGACCTTCCTCAACAGCCTGCGCTGGCAGCAGGGCCATGGCCTGCGCGATGTGATTGCACAGTTGACGCTGGTGAGTGACGTGCGCCAGTCACCATTGATCGCCTTGATGAACACGTTGAGCTACCAGGGCCAGGCCGGCGTTCGTGGCCAGGCCCTGGCCGATTCCCTGATCGAATCAGCGCAGAAGCTGGTAGGGCAAAAAGCAGCACCGATCATCGATCAACTTCCCCAAACACCCAGCGGCCCGCTCGATAGTACCTTTGGCCCTTTGATGGCGTTGCTGGGCAAGGACACTGAAGGGCGATCAGTCGATGGCCGCCTGAGCCTGCAAGCCTTCCTCACGCGGGTCACCGGTGTGCGCTTGAAGCTGCAGCAGGTGGTCAATGCGCCCGATCCCGAGGCGATGATGCAGGCCGTGGCACAGACGGTATTCCAAGGCAAAGGCGCGGACCTGACCGACACCCAGGCCTATGGCAACCTGATCGCCGCCAGTCTCGGCGCTGACTGGGGGCCAGCGGCCAATACGCTGTTCGTGCAGCCGCTGGATCAGGCGTGGCAACAGATTCTGCAGCCGTCGTCGGCCGGCCTCAACCGGACCTGGCAGCGCGCGATCGTCGATGAGTGGCAGGGCGCTTTCAGCGGCCGCTATCCCTTCGCCGTCACCAGCAGTGACGCCTCATTGCCCATGCTGGGGCAGATGATCCGCGCCGACTCCGGGCGGATCGAACAGTTTCTGGCACAGCAACTCACGGGGCTTCTGCGCAAGGAAGGCAGCCGCTGGGTGGCCGACGCGGGGCAGAGCCAGGGGCTGCGTTTCAACCCGGACTTTCTCACCGCGATCAACCAGCTGAGCCAGTTGGCCGATGTGCTGTACACCGATGGCGGTATGGGCTTGAGCTTCGAGCTGCAAGGCAAGCCTGTGCGTGATGTGGTGCAGACCACCTTCGTACTCAACGGTGAAAAGCACCACTACTTCAACCAGCGAGAAAGCTGGCAACGCTTTCGCTGGCCCGGGCAGGGTGATCATCCGGGTATCAGCCTGACGTGGAGCAGTGTTCATACCGGCGAACGTCTGTTTGCGGACTACCAGGGCACCTGGGGGCTGATTCGTTTGTTGGAGCAGGCCAACGTCACGGCGTTGGATGATGGCGACAGTCGCTTTCGGGTCGTGCTGGATGCGCCAGATGGCCTGGGCCTGACTTGGCATTTGCGCACGGAGTTGGGCGAAGGGCCGCTGGCGCTGCTCAAGTTACGCGGGTTCAGCCTGCCGCGAGAGATCTTTCTGGTAGAGGGCCGTGATACCCCGCAGTACACGCACAATGGGGGCTTCGAATGAGCCTGAAAAGCCTGATCGAAAGCTGTTTGTCCACCAGCGAGCCACTGGTCATTGCCCGCAAACACAGCGAATCCTGGGAGCCTTGGCTAACGCCCATCAGCGGTGATGCACCGGTGGGAGAGGACCCGGGCTACGACGACGATTTCCAGCGCATGCGCGAAGAGGTCAACAAACTCTCCGGGGCGGATGTCGACCTTGTGGCCCAACTGGCGCAGAAGCTGCTCCAGCAGTCCTGCAAAGACCTTCGTGTTGCCACCTACTACCTGTGGGCACGCTTGCATAGGGACGGTGAGTCCGGCTTGGCAGATGGCCTGAGTTTGCTGGCGGCGCTGATGGAGCGCTATGCCTGCGACATCCTGCCGGCGCGTCCCCATAGCCGCAAAATGGCCCTGGAGTGGCTTGCCGGCAGCAGGGTCCTGGCAAGCCTGTCGCTGTACCCTCAGGTGGTCAAGGCTGAAACTGAGCGAACGGTGGCTGCGCTGGTGTGGTTGGAGCACGGCTGCAGCAACTGGCCCGCAGACCAGCGACCGCGGCTGGACGCCTTGTACGGCGCCCTCAGCAATAGACTCGCTATGTCGGGAGGTGTTGATGCAATCGTCCCGCAGACCAGCAATGACTCACCGCCGAGAAGTAGCGCCCCTGGCCCGAGCGCATCACCCATCAAGTCCGGTCGCGATTTGCTGGACAGTGGCCGGGGCTTGGCCAGCTACCTGCGTGAACAACCAGAAGGTTGGCTGGCAGCGCATAGGCTGATGAAGAGCCTGCGCTGGGACACCGTGCATCAGGTACCGCCCCAAGACGCACAGGGCATTACCCGGCTGGCGCCCCCGCGCGGTGAATACCGTGCCCAGTTAAAACGCCTGCACGTGCAGCAACGCTGGAGTGAGTTGATCGACCAGGCCGAGCGGATGTATGCCGAGGGCGTCAACCATTTCTGGTTGGACCTGCAATGGCATCTGCATCAGGCCTTGAGCAAATCACCCCATCCGCACAGTAGCTGGGCAGCCATCGTCAAACATGACCTGAACATGCTGCTGCAGCGCTTGCCTGGGCTGGACATGCTGTATTGGAACGATGGCTCGGCTTTCGCGGATGAAACCACACGCGAGTGGATCAACCAGCACGTCAGCGACAGCCGCTCCGCGCAATGGCTGCCTGCTGCAGCCTCGGCAACCACCACGGCAACCTGCGAAATCCTTGCGCTGGAACCTGAGGCACTGGCGCAAGCCGATGCTGAGGGTGTCGAGCAAGCGCTGGCGTGGCTTGCAAACCGGCCCGATACGCAGGCCGGGCGGCAACGCTGGTTGCTGCGCCTGCTGATGGCCCGGGTGGCCGAGCAGTACGGCAAGGCCGAACTGGCCATTCATTTGTTCACTGAACTGGATACCACCGCGCACCACCACGCGCTGACCGACTGGGAGCCCGAGCTGATCTTCGAGGTCAAGGCGCGTTTGCTCAAGCTGCTGCGTTTGAAAGCCCAGCGCAACGATGCCGACCGGCCAGTCCTGGCGCGGCAGATGGAACAACAGCTGGCGGCGCTGGTAGCCATTGACCCGGTACGCGCTGCGGTGCTGTGCAGCTAACTCACATTGATCAGGATCCTGTTTTGAGCAAGGACAACCCAACCCTACGGTACTTTGATGCCGAGATGCGCTACCTGCGTGAAGCTGGTAAAGAATTTGCCCAGGCGTTTCCGGACCGCGCGGCGGAGCTGAACCTGAATAAACCTGGGGCGCAGGACCCCTATGTGGAGCGCCTGTTCGAAGGCTTCGCGTTCTTGATGGGGCGCCTGCGCGAAAAACTGGACGACGATTTGCCCGAACTGACCGAAGGGCTGGTCAGCCTGCTGTGGCCGCACTACCTGCGCACCATCCCCTCGCTGGCAATCGTTGAGCTCATGCCTGATGTCAGCCAGATGAAAGGCACCGAATCCATTGCCAGGGGGTTTCAGGTGTTGTCTCAGCCAGTGGGTCCGCAACGTACCCGCTGCCGCTACTCCACGACACAGGACCTGCCGCTTCAGCCGCTCACGCTCGACACCGTGCGTCTTGATCACGAGCCTGATGGGCGCGCGGTGCTGCGTTTGCGTTTCTTGTGCGGGGAAATGGCAGATTGGAGCCGGCTGGATCTTGCTCAGATACCGCTGTACCTGAACGCCGATGCCGCATTGGCCAGTGCACTGCATCAAGCACTGACTTTGAAGGTACAGGCGTTATATGTGCGTATGCCGGGCGAGGCAGAACGCCAAACACTTGAAGGCCATTTCAAGCCCAAGGGCTTCGCCGATGATGACCGTCTTTGGCCCAAAGGTGATAGTGCGTTCAGCGGCTACCAGCTGCTGCTTGAGTACTTCACCTTCCGCGAGAAATTCATGTTCGTGACGCTGTGCGGTTTGGAGTCGTTGTCATTGCCACTGGGCGCTACTTGGTTCGAGCTTGATGTCGTGCTGTGTGAAGCATGGTCGCATGCCTTCACGCCCAGCGAGGAGCACATCCGTTTACACGCGGTCCCCGTGATCAATTTGTTCCCGCTGGATGCGGACCCGCTCAACCTGGACCCGCTGCAGAACGAGTACCTGCTTCGCCCGATGCGGCTGCAGGACGGGCACACGGAAATCTATTCCGTGGACAGGGTGTCCGGTTCCAAGAACAGTGTCCGTCAGGACTACGTGCCTTTCAGCAGCTTTCGCCACAAGGGTGGCATGCTCCGCGATGAAGCCCCCGAGCGGTATTTTCATACCCGCCTCAGGCAGGGCGCCAATGGTCTTCATGACACCTGGCTGATCCTGGGCGGGGAAGGCTTTGACAAGGATGTGCTGCTCAAGCGCAAAAGCCTGTCACTGCGCCTTACCGGGACCAATGGCCAACTGCCGCGCAAGGCCCTGCGCAGTACATTGCTCGACGCGGCCGCGCAATCCACCCAGGCGGGGCTGCAGGTGCGCAACCTGACCTCACCCACGCTGCCATGTTATCCGCCGAATCGTGACCGGTTCCACTGGCGGGTACTGAGCCACCTGGGCTCGAACTTCTTGCCCATGCTCAATAGTGCTGAAGTGCTGCGTGGCACGCTGGCGTTGTACGAGTGGACGGGTAGCGAAACCAATCGCCGTCGCTTGGAGGCCATCGTTGAGGTCAAGCATCACCTTATCCAGCGGTTCGAAAAAGGGTTCTTGCTGCGCGGCGTGGATATCCAGGTGACGCTCGACAGCAATGGTTTTTCGGGGGAGGGGGACATCTGCCTGTTTGGTGAAATGCTCAGCCGGTTCTTCGCACTGTATGCCGACATTCACTTGTGCACGCAACTGACGTTGATCCTACAACCGACGGGGAGGTGCCTGCGATGGAGCGAACATCACAGTCAGCGTATTCCAGGCTGAAGGCTGAAGGGTTTTTGCAGGTACTGGAGGGGCAGGTTGCCTCGGCCAACGTGTATCGCGTCTGCCAGTTGCTCGAGCAGGTACTGGCCGATCATCCTCCGCTGGGCAGTACCGCACACCCGGTTGATGACGGGGTCCGCTTTCGGCCCGACCCAGGCATGGGCTTTCCCGCCAGTGAGCTGAAGGCCATAGAGTTCGACGACGCCTGTCCCGAACGCCCTATAACGATACGAACGCGGCTACTTGGTTTGTATGGTGTCGATTCGCCGCTGCCAACGGCCTACCTGGACGACATCGCCCAGCGCCGTGAGGGCCACGAAGCAGTAGAGGCGTTTCTCGACATCTTCAACCATCGGGTATTCACCCAGTTCTATCGGATCTGGCGCAAATACTCGTATCCCGCCACCTTTGAGGCGGGCGGTAGCGATGCGACTTCACAGTGCCTGTTGGGCTTGATCGGCCTTGGAGTACCCGGTACGGCCGAGCGTATCGCCACGCCCATGTCTCGCTTTTTGGCATTGCTCAGCGTGATGCGCTTGCCGACCCGCAACGCCGAGGGCATTGGCGCGTTGGTCAAGCTGCTGGCCCCGAGCACGGAGGCACATGTCACCGGGCATTGGCCGCAACGTGTCGTGCTTGAGCGACCAGCCCGCCTGGATACGAAAAGCCCGGTAAGTCTTTCCCAAGGCATGCCGCTAGGCGCTGTCGGAACGGATGCGAACAGCCAGTTGCGCCTGTTGCTGCACACCAATGACCCGGAAGAGGCGCGCGAGTGGCTTCCTGGGGGGCAGTTGCTGCTCGACTTGCGGGTGCTGCTGGAGGTGTACCTGGGGTGGCGCTGTACGGCCAAGCTACAGCTGTCGATTCCGCTGCGTCTGCTGCCCGTGCCGGTACTGGGCCGTGCGCAAGTCAGGTTGGGAATGACGGCAGTACTGGGGTTGCCGACCGGTGAAGAGGCTACAGCCAACACCGACACCATCACAGTCAACCTGGGCCGCTATCAAGGCCTACAACTGAATCCTTGCGACAGGGAGGTATCGCATGTGGCGTACCGCTTCTAAACGCTTCACGGTCGTGGCGCTGGTGACACTGCTGGGCGGCTGCGGCCTCACCCAGAAGGTTGTGGAGGGTACGGCTTCCACGGCCCGTGCGGTTTTCTACAAGCAAGTAAAAACATTGCATCTGGATTTCACCGGCCGGTCAGCGATGAATACCGACAGCATGGAGATGAGTGGGTTGTCCGTTTCGGTGCTGGTGCGTGTCTACCAGTTGCGGGATCACAAGGCTCTGGACAAGGCAACTTACGACGATCTGGTCAGCCACGGCGAGCGCGTGCTGGGGGGCGACCTGTTGAGCGAAAAAGCCGTAGTGGTCAAACCTGGTGAGGCGGCTCAGCTCAGCACGCCTTTGCATAGGGAGGCTCAGTACATTGCCGTGATTGCGTTGTTCCGAAATCCGGACATGGAGCAAGACGCGTGGCGTTTGACCTTGCAGCGTGATGACCTCGATCCGGACCAGCCCAGGGTTGTCGAGTTGGGTGATAACCGCTTGAAGTTGCGGCCGCGCAGCGAGGACTGAGCACATGATCGAACCAAGCCCTTCGCTTTACGAAACGCTGCTGCAGAATTTCAGCGGCGAGTTGGAGCTGGATCGGGTCAGTGATGATGATCAACTGACGCTTTCGGTTCTGGACAACCTTCAGCGCATTCTAAACAGCCGGGCCGGCACACTCGCGCATCTGCCGGACTATGGCTTGCCGGATATGGGCACGGTTCTTCAAGGGTTGCCGGCCTCGGCCCATGGTTTGATGAATGACATCGTGAGCACGTTGCGCAGGTATGAGCCGCGGCTCGCAGAAGTACGCATCGAGCTGGTGCCGCAGCGACGGCCCGGCCATTTGGAATACGCACTCGATGTACGCATCAAGGGCGGTGGCCGCGCCACCTTTGGGACCACGCTTGCACCTGACGGGAGGGTGGTTGTACGTCACCTGAAACAGGAAGGCTATCTCGCCAAGCTATAGACCTACGGACAAGGAGGCCAGATGACGGCGCTTTTTGAAATGCGGATTCGCTTGGGCGGCGACCCAGGCAGTTTTGATGAGTTCAACGTGTTGCGCGGCGAGTTGGCCAAGCTTGATCATCCTGCGTGTCCTGACGTTGACTGGGCAAAAGTTGAAGCGTTGTGCTTGAGGCTCTTCGAACGGAACGGGGTGGAGCTGCAGACCGCAGTGTCCTTTATCCTGGCGCGTAGCTACCGTACGGGGCTCGCTGGTTTGACCGAGGGGGTGGCATTGCTCGCCACTCTCACGGACGAGTGGCCGCGCTTGTGGCCGGTGCAGGCTTCAGCTCGGATTGAGCTCATCGCCTGGTTGTTTGCTCAGCTACATCCCCTGGTTCGAATGCTGGAATGGGGCGGATCGAGTCTGGCGACGCTGAGGGAACTGATCGTTGAGCTGGGGCGGCTTGAGCACCGTTTGGAGCGGCTTGGCCATGCTTCCTTGGCTTCGCTGAAGGTGTTTCGACAGCAGATCAGTAGCGTGATGCAGCGGATGTCGGGAAGCAGGGACGTGCCGATGCCGATTCCGTTGCAACCATGGGCATCACCAGCCGAGCCAGCGCTAAGCCCTCCGATTGCTACGGTTGTCTCAGCACCACCGACTTACACCTTTGTAGTCGAGCCAGCGGCGCAGAAACGCGCGGTGTTGCCGTGGTTGCTGACACTGACGGTCACCAGTGTCTTTGTGGGGTGGCTGGGCTGGCAAGTATGGGCATCCAGGCAAGTCAAAGAGCCGCCCACGCCTGAGCCGATCCAACTCGACAGTCTGAATCTGTTTGATCCGGGCAGTGCCGAACTGAAGCCCGGTTCAACCAAACTGCTGATAAACGCTCTGGTTGGCATCAAGGCTCAACCGGGTTGGCTGATTGTTATCTCCGGGCATGCGGATGCACGGGGTGACGCGGCCAAGAATCTCGACCTGTCCCGTGCCCGTGCTTCAGCCGTGCGCGACTGGATGCAACGGATGGGGGATATCCCGGACAGTTGTTTTGCTGTTCAAGGTGTCGCGGCCAGCCAGCCGGTCAGCAGCAACCACACATTCGATGGGCGGGCGGAGAATCGTCGTGTGGACATCCGGCTATTGCCGCAGAGCAGTGCGTGCGGGGGGGAGAGCGATGACATTCGCGTTGAGCCGCGTAGCGATAGCATCTAACCCCAATATCCCGTCGATGCCGCCGCTCCCTTTCAGCGCGGTCTTGTGCCGCGAAAGGGTCGAGTCACCCTTTCAATCCTTGATCAGCCCTCGCAGCACTGCCCGCGCTTCTTCAGTACGCAAGCATTCGATGAACAACTGGCTTTCCCGCGCCACCGTGGCCTCCAGCTCTGCCCGCTGGCTGTCCTTGAGCAGCCGCTTGCTGATCCGCAGTGCCGCTTGCGGGTAGCCTTGCATCTGCCGCGCCAGCGTGCGGGCAGCGTCCAGGCACTGTTCGCCGTTTTCATGCAGCTCATTGGCCAGTCCCCAGGCCACCATCTGCTCACCATCCAGCAGCGCATTGGTCAGCAGCAAGCGTGCCGCCCGGGCCTGGCCAAGCACACGCGGCAGCAGCAGGCTGGAACCGAACTCCGGGCACACACCCAGCGGCGCGAAAGGCATGCGCAGCTTGGTCGAGCGGCTGACCAGCACCTGGTCGCAGTGCAGCAACAGGGTGGCCCCGATGCCGATCGCGGCACCACTGACCGCTGCGATCAGCGGCTTGTCCAGGCCCATGATCACCCGCATCAGGCGGAACACCGGGCTGTCCAGGTCGCTGGGCGGGTTGTCGAGGAAGTCGCGAAGGTCGTTGCCAGCGCTGAAGCAATGCGGCCCACCGGTGATGATGATGGCATCGACAGCGGGGTCCTCACTTGCCGCCAGCAATAGGTCACCCAGCAGCTGGTACATGGCAGTGTTCAGGGCATTGAGCTTGTCGGGGCGGTTGAAGGCCAGGGTCAGCAGGCCTTGGTCCAGTTCGCGTGTGATCAGGTTGTTCATGGCAGCCGCTTTTGTTGTTGTGAGGGGGCCCTGCCGGGCAGTAGCGCTTAGGGTTTATCACGCAGTCCGGCTTGTTGTACAGTCGTTCAGTCCAGCCCCTAACCAGAGACCCGCCGATGACTCAGGAAGCCCGCTACCACCGCATGCTGCCGGAATTGCGCAAAGCCCACCTGGTCGAGGCGACCCTGGTGTGCCTCAAACGCCATGGTTTTCAGGGGGCTTCGATCCGCAAGATTTCGGCCGAGGCCGGGGTCTCGGTCGGGCTTATCAGCCATCACTACGCCGGCAAGGACGAATTGGTGGCAGAGGCTTACATGGCCGTCACCGGTCGGGTGATGGGCCTGCTGCGCGAGGCCATGGCCCAGGCCGCGCCCAATGCCCGCGAGCGATTGTCGGCGTTTTTCCGTGCCTCGTTCTGCGCCGAACTGCTCGACCCGCAATTGCTCGATGCCTGGCTGGCCTTCTGGGGCGCGGTGAAGACCGCCGATGCGATCAACCAGGTGCACGACCACTCCTACGGCGAGTACCGCAACGAGCTTGGCCAGCTACTGGCCAGACTGGCCGAAGAGGAGGGCTGGCAGGGCTTCGATGCCGACCTGGCGGCCATCAGCCTGAGCGCCTTGCTCGACGGCCTGTGGCTGGAGTCGGGCCTGAACCCCGGCACCTTCAGCCCCGAGCAGGGCGTGATCATCTGCGAGGCCTGGGTCGACGGCCTGCAGGCTGGTGGCCGGAGGCGCTTCAGCCTGCCCGAGGGCTGTTGATCACCTGTTCAGTAACGAGTACGCTGCTGTTGCGAGTGTGTAGAACAACACCAATAAAAAGAGACAACACGCAATGACGCCTCGGGTATTGATCGTCGATGACGATCCGCTTATTCGTGACTTGCTGCAGGCCTACCTGTCCCAGGAAGGCTACGACGTTCACTGCGCCGATACAGCCGAAGGGGCCGAAGCCCTGCTTGCCAGCCAGGATGTCGACCTGGTGCTGCTGGACATCCGCCTGCCCGGCAAGGACGGCCTTACCCTGACCCGCGAACTGCGGGTGCGCTCGGAGGTTGGCATCATCCTCGTCACCGGGCGCAATGACGACATCGACCGCATCGTTGGCCTGGAATGCGGGGCAGATGACTACGTGATCAAACCGCTCAACCCCCGCGAGCTGGTGTCCCGGGCGAAAAACCTGATCCGCCGCGTGCGCCATGCCCGCGAGGCGCACCCCGCCCCGGCCTGTGCGCAGTCGCTGAAGCAGTTCGCCGACTGGGCACTGGATACCGACCGCCGGCGCCTGATCGACGCCCGTGGCGGGCAAACCCTGCTGACCCACGGCGAATTCCAGTTGCTCAGCGTATTTCTACGCAACAGCGGCCATACCCTCAGCCGCGACCAGTTGATGGACCAGATTCGCAACCGCGAGTGGGTGCCCAACGACCGCTCCATCGACGTGCTGGTCGGCCGCCTGCGGCGCAAGCTGCATGACGACCCGGCCGAACCGCAGTTGATCATCACCATTCACGGCACCGGCTACCTGTTCACCGCCAGCGTGGCAGCATGATTCATCGCGCCTGGTTGTTGGCGCTGGCCTTGACGTGGCCCACCCTGCACGCCAGTGCCAGTGAGCCGGTGCGTTACTGTGACTACCCGGTGTACCCGCCCATTTCCTGGAGCGACGGCCACCAGGTGCGTGGCCTGGCCCCGACCGTGGTGCGCGAACTGTTCGCGCGCATGGGCTACGAGGTGCAAACCGTCGTGCTGGGCAACTGGAAGCGCTGCCTGATGGACGCCGCCGCCGGGCGGGTGGATGTGGTGCTGGCCTACAACAGCGACCAGCGTGACCAGCGCATGCGTTTCTCCAAGGTGCCGGTGGTGCGCGAGGAAGTGGCCGTGTTCTACAACCGCAAGCGGCCGGTGCAGTTCCAGCAGCTGGAGGACCTGGCGGGTTACCGCGGCGGCCTGCTGTACGGTGAAAGCTATGGCGCCGAGTTCGACCGCTTCGTCGCCCGCCACCAGAACATCGAGCGGGTATCGTCCAGCCAGCAGAACTTTGGCAAGCTGATCCGCGGGCGCATCGACTATGTGATTCAGGAGCGGCGCACCGGGCTGCTGTTCATCGAGCACCTGCCCGGTGCGCAGGATATTCGCGCATTGCCCACGGCACTGAGCGTGGACTACCTGCGAGTGGCGGTATCGCGACAGTCACCCTTGAGCCAGCGCATGGCTGAAATCGATGCGCAGTTGCAGCGGATGAACCAGGCGGGCGAGATCGCGCGTTGGCTGGAGCAAAGTGAAGTCACTTACCGCGACATGATCAACCTGCCGGCGGATGCACGATGATCCGCCTGCGCACCGATGGCCTGCTGCGCCGTCTGCTGCTGTTCATTCTGCTGTTCAGCTTGTGCTTCACGGTGCTGGCCAGTGGCGTGCAGCTTTACTTCGAGTACCGTCGCGAAATGCGGGATATAGAGGCACGCATGGCGTTGATCCGTGCCGGCTACCTGGCCAGCCTGGAACGCAGCCTGTGGGACCTCGACGAGGCGCAGCTGGATGTTCAGCTGCGCGGCCTGGTGGACTTTTCCGATGTGGCGCGGGTGCGTCTGGTCAGTGATGATTTCCCGCTGTTACGGGGTGAGGCCGACCCCCAAGGGCCGCTGCGCATCGAGCGCTTCCCCCTCGACTACCAGCCGCCCTCAGGGCCAGTCAGGCATCTGGGGGAGCTGGAAGTCAGCATCGACCTTGGCGCGGTACACCGGCGGCTTTACGCCACGGGCCTTGCCAGCCTGTTGTGGATGGGTGTGTTTCTGTGCGGCCTGGCAGTGGCGTTGTCAGGGCTGTTCTACCGCCTGGTCACCCGCCACCTGCAAGTGATGGCCGAGTTCGCCCGCCGCATTGGCGCAGGCCAGTGGCAGGAGCCCTTGCGCCTTGGCCGCCGTCGTTCATCGCGCCCCGACGAAATCGACACTGTGGCCAATGCCCTGGACGATATGCGCCGCGCCATCCTCAGCGATATCGAGCGCCGTGAGCGCGACCGCCTGGCACTGCAGGACAAACGCGACGAATTGCAGGCCATGGTCGAGCGGCGTACGGCCAGCCTGGCTCGGGCCAAGGACGAGGCCGAGGCAGCCAACCTGGCCAAGTCGCGCTTTTTGGCGACCATGAGCCATGAATTGCGTACGCCGCTCAACGGTATTCTGGGCATGGCCGAACTGCTGCGCGGCGGGCGCCTGGAGGTCGCCGACCGCCAGCGTGTCGAGGCCTTGTACAAGGCCGGCGAAGGGCTGTTGGCGATTCTCAACGAAGTGCTGTATTTCGCCCGGCTCGAAGAAGGCGAGAGCCGCGCCGAGCGGGTGGTGTTTTCCTTGCGTCAGTTGTGCCAGGAAGTGCTGGCGTTGCTCGAACCCATGGCCATGGACAATGCCGACACCCTGCAACTGCAGGTCGATGAGCAATTGGCCGCGTACCAGCACGGCGCAGAGCAGTACCTGCGACAGGTGCTGAGCAATCTGCTGGCCAATGCCATCAAGTTCACTGAGCACGGCCAGGTACAGCTTACGGTGCAGGTGCTTGCCAGTAACGAATGCTCGCAGCGCTTGCGGCTGTCGGTCCGTGACAACGGTATCGGCATCGAACCCGCCGTTCAGGCGAAGATCTTCGACCGTTTCGTCCAGGCCAGCGAAGCGGTGACCCTGCGCTATGGCGGCACTGGCCTGGGCCTGGCGATTTGCAAGCACCTGGTGGAAAAGCTGGGCGGTAGCATCGGCCTCGAGAGCGCTCAAGGGCAGGGCAGCTGCTTTTGGTTCGAGCTCGACATGGCTCGCGGGCAGCCCGTCTCAGCGGGTTCACCAACCCCTTCGCCCTTGCCCAGCCTGGATATCCTGGTGGTCGAAGACGTTGCGCTGAACCGTGAGGTTGCCGGTGGCCTGCTGATGCGCGACGGTCACCGGGTAAGCTTTGCCGAAGACGCCGGGCAAGCCCTGCAGGCATGCGCGCAGCGGCGCTTCGACCTGGTTCTGCTGGACGTGCACTTGCCGGGCATGAGCGGGGTGGCGTTGTGCCGACAGCTGCGCACCTCGCCGGGGCCGAACCGCAACAGTCGGATCCTGGCGCTGACGGCCGGCGTGCAACCGGGCCAGGTAGCGGGTTATCTGGACGCTGGTATGCAGGGCGTACTGGCCAAGCCTTTGCGGCTGGACAACCTGCGCAAGGCGTTGGCTGACGTAGCGCCCGGTGAAGTGGCCAGCGCTGGCGCAGACATGGACTGGTCATTGCTCGACACCCACCGTTCACTGCTGGGGGAGCAGAAGTTGCAGGGCCTGCTGAAGGTCCTGCACCAGTCACTGCAGCAGCACGCCATGGCGCTGGCCGAGGCGCTGCCAGCCCAGGACTTCACCGAAGTGCTGCACCTGGCCCACCGCCTGGCTGGCAGCTGCGATTCCCTGGGGTTTACCGGGCTGGCTACGCTGTTGCGTCGCCTGGAGGAGGCGGCCCGGCAGCATGACCTGCAGGCCATGCAAGCCCTCGGCGAGCCGCTGGCCACCCAGCTAGGTCAGGCCAACGCCACGCTGGAACAGCTGATCCAGAGCTGACGTACAAAAAGCTTACGACTTTTTACATCTTCGATCCGTTCGTACAACGGCACCTTACATCCGTTTCCAATAATCCATGGCAACCGTGTTGCACACGGTCCATGAGGCTTATTGGAGACAAGAATAATGACATGCCGTAGCGCTCAGCCCCTCATTCGAACCCTCCCACGCACCGGCCGCAAAGGCGAGGTGTGCCATGACTGACAACGTTGAGAAGATCCAGCTCACCCGCGCCCTGAAAAGCCGGCACATCTTCATGCTGTCGCTGGGTGGGGTTATTGGCACCGGCCTGTTCATGGGGTCTGGCGTAACCATCAATCAGGGCGGGCCGGTGGGCGCGATCCTGGCTTATTTGGTCGCGGGCTTGCTGATGTACCTGGTGATGGTCTGCCTGGGCGAGCTGTCGGTGCAGATGCCAGTGTCCGGTTCGTTCCAGGCCCACGCCACCAAATACATTGGCCCGGCCACCGGGTTCATGATCGGCTGGGTGTACTGGATGAGCTGGGCCACCACCGTAGGCCTGGAGTTCACCGCTGCCGGCATGTTGATGACCCGCTGGTTCCCGGAGGTGCCGATCTGGTACTGGTCGGCACTGTTCGTGGTGGTGCTGTTCGGCCTCAACGCCCTGGCCACGCGTGCCTTTGGCGAGGCCGAGTACTGGTTCTCGGGCATCAAGGTGGCAACCATCCTCGGCTTCATCGTCATTGGCCTGCTGGTGATTTTCGGTGCCATCCCCCTGAGCAGCGGGGCACCCGCACCGATGCTGAACAACCTGGTGGGCGAGTCGCTGTTCCCCCATGGCCTGTCGGCAGTGTTCGCGGTGATGATGACCGTGGTCTACGCCTTCCAGGGCTGTGAAATCATGGGGGTGGCTGCCGGTGAGACCGAGCACCCGGAAAAGAGCATCCCGCGGGCGGTGCGCAATGTGGTGTTCCGCGTGCTGATTTTCTATGTGCTGGCCATTGCCGTGCTGTCGGCCATTGTGCCGCACGAGCAGGCCGGGCTGATGGAAAGCCCGTTCGTGCAGGTGTTCGACATGGTCGGAATCCCTTACGCCGCCGACTTGATGAACTTCGTCATCCTCACGGCCATCCTCTCGGTAGGTAACTCCGGGTTGTATGCCTCCACGCGCATCCTCTGGGCCATGTCCAAGACTGGCATGGCACCCAAAAGCCTGTCGCCGCTGAGCAAGCGTGGCGTGCCGCTGCGGGCGCTGAGCATCACACTGTGCTTTGCGCTGATTTCGCTGATGACCAGCTTCGTTGCGGCTGACACGCTGTTCATGGTGCTGATGGCGGTGAGCGGTATGTCCGGCACCGTGACCTGGATCGTCATCGCTTTGGCGCAGTACCGCTTCCGCAAGGCCTGGCTGCGCGACGGCGGGCAACTGCAGGACCTGAAGTACAAGGCGCCGCTGTACCCACTGGTGCCGCTGCTGTGCATCACCCTGTGCAGTTCGCTGTTCGTGTTCCTGGCGCTGGACGAAACCCAGCGGCCGTCACTGTACTGGGGCTTTGGCTTCATTGCCCTGTGCTATGCGGCGTACTTCTTCGTCAACCGCCGCCGGCAGGGGGCCTTCGAGCCCAGCGCACCAAGGGTTTGATGCCGTAGTTCGTCGGCGGCAGGTGTTGGTCGCTGCATTTTCAGTACCTGTGAGGTCAAGCGCCGCCCGTGCGGGGCGCGATCTCACAGGCCATAAAGCCGTCACGACGAACGCCCTTGTGTAACGCCAAATACCGAGTTGTGCGAAGTTGTAACAGCCCATCCCGCCTTGTTGAACACTCGTTTAGTATCTTTCTCGTCAAGCCCTCCAAAACCATCACAACAACACCGAGGCCCCCCATGACCACCCCGTCGTCGTCACTGTTGAGCAAGGTCGAAGCCGGCGTTGCCTGGATCACCCTCAACCGCCCCGAGCAGCGCAACGCGCTGGACATTCCCACCCTCAAGCAACTGCACGCCTTGCTCGACAGCCATGCCAGCGACCCAACCGTTCGCGTGGTGGTGCTGACCGGCAGCGGCCGCAGCTTCTGCGCTGGCGCCGACCTGGCCGAATGGGCAGCCGCGGAAGCGGCGGGCACTCTGGAAAGCTACGGCTGGACCGAAACTGCCCATGCCCTGATGTTGCGCCTGCACAGCCTCGACAAACCCACCATCGCCGCCATCAACGGCACCGCCGTGGGCGGAGGCATGGACCTTAGCCTGTGCTGTGACCTGCGCATCGCCGCTGCCTCTGCGCGCTTCAAGGCCGGCTACACCAGCATGGGCTACAGCCCCGATGCCGGCGCCAGCTGGCACCTGCCACGGCTGATCGGTAGCGAGCAGGCCAAGCGCCTGCTGTTCCTCGACGAGTTGTGGGGCGCCGATCGCGCCCTGGCCGCCGGTTTGGTCAGCGAAGTCTGTGCCGACGAGCAGTTGCCTGCCGTCGTCGCCGAGCTGGCCGGGCGCCTGGCCAACGGCCCGACCTTCGCCTATTCGCAGACCAAGCGGCTGATGCGCGACGGTGCCCGGCGCACGCTGGCTGAACAGCTGGAAGCCGAGCGCCACGCCGGCCTGTTGTGCGGCCGCAGCCAGGATGGTGCCGAGGCCCTGCAAGCCTCGGTGGAACGTCGCGCTCCCCGTTTTACCGGCCAGTAATCCGATACCCGACCCTCATCAGGACCTTCGCAGATGAATTTCCAACTGACCCAAGAACAAGAAATGTTGGTGGAAGCGGTACGCAGCTTTGTTGCCAAAGAACTGCTGCCCCATGAGGAAGCGGTGGACCGCGCCGACGCCGTGTCACCCGAGCTGGCTGCGCAGATCCGTGGCAAGGCCATCGCTGCCGGGTTCTATGCCTTCAACATGCCCGAGGAAGTGGGAGGAGGCGGCCTGGACTACCTGTCCCAGGCGCTGATCGAACGTGAGCTGTCCAAGGTGTCCTGGGCGCTGCATGTCTTCGTTGCGCGGCCGTCAAAAATCCTCATGGCCTGCAAGGACGAGCAGATCAACGACTACCTGCTGCCGTGCGTGCAGGGCGAGAAGATCGACTGCTTCGCCCTCACCGAACCGGGCGCTGGCTCTGATGCCAACGCCATCAAGACCCGCGCCGTGCGTCAGGGCGATGACTTTGTCATCAACGGTAGCAAGCACTTCATCAGCCACGCGGGCCACGCCGATTTCGCCATTGTCTTCGCTGTCACCGACACCTACGAGCACAACGGGCGCAAGCGCAATGCGGTCACCGCCTTGCTGGTCGACCGGGGTACGCCGGGCATGACCATCCGCCGTGGTCCCAAGTGCGTGAGCAACCGTGGTTATCACACCTACGAGCTGTTCTTCGACGACTGCCGGGTGCCGGCCAGCAAGGTGCTGGGCGAAGTCGGCAAGGGCTGGGAAGTGGCCAACGCCTGGCTTACCGCTGGGCGGGTGATGGTCGCCGCCAACTGCGTAGGCCAGGCCCAGCGCGCCCTTGACCTGTCGCTGCAATGGGCCGCCGACCGCAAACAGTTCGGCCAGGCCATCGGCAGCTACCAAGGGGTGTCGTTCAAGCTGGCCGACATGGCCACACAGATCCGCGCGGCCGAGATGCTCACCCTGCACACCGCCTGGAAGATGGACCAGGGCAGCATGACCGACGGTGAGGCCGGCATGGCCAAGCTGTTTGCCAGCGAAGTGCTGGGCAAGGTCGCCGACGAAGCGGTGCAGATCTTCGGCGGCATGGGCCTGATGGATGAAGGGCCGGTTGAGCGCATCTGGCGCAACGCGCGTATCGAGCGCATCTGGGAGGGCACCTCGGAAATCCAGCGGCATATCATCGCCCGCGAACTGCTGCGCCCGCTGCTGCGCTGAGCGCCAGGAGAACACCCATGTCGCAATCGATTCGTGACAACCTCAAGCGCCTGCTGGCGCCCCGGCACCTGGCTTTTATCGGCGGGCGCAGCATGGCGCGGGCGCTCAAGCGATGCGCCGAAGGTGGCTTTGCCGGTGAACTGTGGCTGGTCAACCCGCAGCATGAAAGCCTCGAAGGCATCCCTTGCGTGGCACGGGTGGCCGACTTGCCCTACGCCCCGGACGCGGTGTTCATCGCCACCAACCGTGAGCTGACCCTGCAGTGCGTTGCCGAGCTGGCTGCACGCGGGGCCGGTGGCGCAATCTGCTACGCCTCGGGCTTTGCCGAAAGCGGCGAGGAGGGCTGTCAGTTGCAGCAACGCCTGCTCGACGTCGCCGGCAACATGGCTTTGCTCGGCCCCAACTGCTATGGCTTGCTCGACTACCTGCACGGTGCCGCCCTGTGGCCGGTGGCGCATGGTGGCCAGCAGGTGGAGAAGGGGGTGGCGATCCTCACGCAAAGTGGCAACTTCGCCTACAACCTGTCCATGAGCGACCGTTCCCTGCCGGTTGCCTACATGGCCTCGGTCGGTAACCAGGCGCAACTGGGTGTGGCCGAGCTGATGGATGTACTGCTCGATGACCCACGGGTAACCGCCATTGGCCTGCACCTGGAAGGCCTGAAGAACGTGCCGGGCTTCGCCCGCGCCGCGTGCAAGGCACTGCAGCAGGGCACGCCGATCATTGCATTGAAGACCGGCGTTTCGCAGATCGGCGCTGAACTGGCGCTCAGCCACACCAGCTCGTTGTCCGGCTCCGATGCGTTGTACGACAGCCTGTTCCAGCGCCTGGGCGTGATCCGCGTCAGCGGCCCGGTGAGCTTTGTCGAAACGCTCAAGGCCGCAGCCTGCGGACGCTTGCCGGCAGATGGCGAGCTGATTGCGCTGGCCTGTTCAGGCGGCGATGCCGGGCTGATTGCCGACTATGCCGAACGCAACCATCTGCAACTGCCGAAGCTCGAGCAAGGGCAGGTGGCGGCGCTGGCGGAGGTGTTGCCGCGCTATGCCAACCTGGTCAACCCACTGGACTTCACTACGGCCATCTGGGGCGATGCAGCCGCCCTGCAACGTATGCTCGACAGTACCCTGAGCGGCGCCGCGGGCGCGGCGATGCTGGTGCTGGACTACCCGGCGGCGTTCACCGGCGAGCGCAAGGAGTGCGACCTGCTGTTGGGGCTGTACTGCGATGCCGTTGAACGCCACGGCAAGATCGGCTTCGTCACCTCGGCTTTCCCGGAACTGTTGCCTGCCAGTGCGCGTGAGCGCCTGCATGCGCGGGGCATCGCTGCCCTGCAGGGCGTGGAAGACGGCCTGGCGGCCTGGGGGCGCATCGTCGCTTACCAAAGGACCCGCCAGCGGTTGCTGGACCAGGGCGAGGCTGCGCGGGTACCGCTGTGCCCGCAGGCCCTCACGGGCGAAAGCCGACTGTTGGACGAATGGCAATCCAAGCAGGCCCTGCGCGCCTTCGGTCTGCCGGTGCCGGCAGGTGTGCTGAGTACGCCCGAGCGCGCTGTGGCAGACGCTGCCCGCGTGGGTTACCCGCTGGTACTGAAGGCGGTCAGCGCACAGCTGCCGCACAAGACCGAAGCTGGCGCCGTGGCGTTGAACCTGCGTGATGCCCGCGCCCTGGAAGCTGCACTGGTGCAGATGCGCCAGTGCATCGCTGACTACGCCCCGCAGGTTGCGTTTGATCAGGTGCTGCTCGAGCCCATGGCCGAGCCGCCCTTGGCCGAGCTCATAGTGGGCATCAAGCGTGAACACGACTTTGCCCTGGCCCTGGTGATCGGTACCGGCGGCGTGCTGGTCGAACTGCTCAAGGACAGTGTCAGCCTGTTGCTACCCACCACCGACAGCGCCATCCGGGCGGCGCTGCTGAGCCTGCGTAGTGCCAGCCTGCTGCAAGGCTTCCGTGGCCGTCCGGCCGCCAACCTCGATGCCTTGGTCTCGGCCATCCGCGCGGTGGCCGATTACGCCTGCGAAAACGCCGGGCAGTTGCTGGAGCTGGATGTGAACCCATTGATGGTCGGTGCCAATGGCACCACCGCGGTCGACGCGCTGATCCGCCTCGGCCGGGCGCAAGGAGAACGACATGAATGACCTTACCCTGACTGCCGGCCAGGCGCTGGTGCGGTTGTTGGCCAACTACGGCGTGGAGACCGTGTTCGGCATTCCCGGCGTGCACACCCTGGAGCTCTACCGCGGCCTGCCGGGCAGTGGCATTCGCCATGTACTGACCCGCCATGAGCAGGGCGCCGGCTTCATGGCCGACGGCTATGCGCGAGTCAGTGGCAAACCGGGGGTGTGCTTCGTCATTACCGGCCCGGGCGTGACCAACGTCGCCACCCCCATCGGCCAAGCCTATGCCGACTCGGTGCCGATGCTGGTGATTTCCAGCGTCAACCACACCGCCAGCCTGGGCAAGGGCTGGGGCTGCCTGCACGAAACCCAGGACCAGCGCGCCATGACTGCGCCCATTACCGCGTTTTCTGCGGTGGCCCTGCAGGGCGACGACTTGCCCGAGCTGATCGCGCGCGCCTGGGCAGTGTTCGACAGCGAACGACCGCGCCCGGTGCATATTTCGGTGCCCCTGGACGTGCTGGCGGCATCGGTCAGCCGGGACTGGAGCGATGAGGTGGTACGCCGGCCGGGGCGTGGCCAGCCGTGCCGCGAAACCCTTGAGCAGGCTGCCCTGAAGCTCGCCGCCGCCAAGCGGCCGATGATCATCGCCGGTGGGGGCGCGTTGCACGCGGCTGAACAGTTGCAGCAACTCAGTACGCGGCTGGCGGCGCCTCTGTTCACCAGCGTGGCCGGCAAGGGCTTGTTGTCGCCAGATGCGCCACTCAATGCAGGCGCCAGCCTGTGCGTAGAACCCGGCTGGCAGTTGATCAGCCAGGCTGATGTGGTGCTTGCCGTAGGCACCGAAATGGCCGACACCGACTTCTGGCGTGAGCGCCTGCCGATCCGCGGCGAGCTGCTGCGCGTCGACATCGACCCGCGCAAGTTCAACGATTTCTACCCCTGTGCCATTGCCCTGCAGGGCGATGCCCGGCAAACCTTGGACGGTTTGCTCGAACACCTGCCTGCCCTTGAGCGTGACCCGGCCCAGGCCAGCGCGGCGGTGGCCGCCCTGCGCCAGGCCATCCGCAATGGGCATGCCCCGTTGCAGGCCACGCACCAGGCCATTCTGGACCGTATCGCCGCCGTACTGCCTGACGATGCCTTCATCAGCAGCGACATGACCCAGCTGGCCTATACCGGCAACTACGCCTTCGCCAGCCGAGCGCCACGTAGCTGGCTGCACCCCACCGGTTACGGCACCCTCGGCTACGGCCTGCCGGCCGGCATTGGTGGCATGTTCGCCAGCGACCACCGCCCCGGCCTGGTACTGGTGGGTGATGGCGGCTTCCTGTACACCGCCCAGGAGCTGGCCACTGCCGTCGAGGAGCTGCACCGGCCGCTGGTGGTGTTGCTTTGGAACAATGACGCCCTCGGCCAGATCCGCGACGATATGCTCGGCCTGGATATCGAGCCGGTCGGCGTGCTGCCGCGCAACCCGGATTTCATCGGCCTGGCCCGCGCCTTCGGTTGCACCGTGCACCAGCCACGTGACCTGGACGCGCTGCAGGCCGACCTGGCCAGTGGCTTCGCCACCCCCGGCGTGACGTTCATCGAACTCAAACACACCTGCGTCTGTTAAGGCGCGCACAACGACAAGAACACGAGTAACCATCATGCCCTTTCGCCGTACGCTTCTGGCTGCATCCCTGGCACTACTGATCACCGGCCAGGCCCCCCTGTATGCGGCCCCCCCGTTGTCGATGGACAACGGCACCAACGCCTTGACCGTGCAAAACAGCAACGCCTGGGTCGAAGTCAGTGCCAGTGCCCTGCAACACAATATCCGCACCCTGCAGGCTGAGCTGGCCGGCAAGTCCCGGCTGTGCGCCGTGCTCAAGGCCGATGCTTATGGCCATGGTATCGGTCTGGTGATGCCGTCGATCATCGCCCAGGGCGTGCCCTGCGTGGCGGTGGCCAACAACGAGGAGGCCCGGGTGGTCCGCGCCAGCGGTTTTACCGGGCAACTGGTGCGGGTCCGTGCGGCCAGCCTGAGCGAGCTGGAAGATGCCTTGCAGTACGACATGGAAGAGCTGGTGGGCAGCGCTGAGTTCGCCCGCCAGGCCGATGCCATCGCCGCGCGCCATGGCAAGACCCTGCGCATCCATCTGGCGTTCAACTCCAGCGGCATGAGCCGTAACGGGGTGGAGATGGCCACCTGGTCCGGCCGCGGTGAAGCGCTGCAGATTACCGACCAGAAGCACCTCGAACTGGTTGCGCTGATGACCCACTTCGCCGTGGAAGACAAGGACGATGTACGCAAGGGCCTGGCGGCATTCAACGAGCAGACCGACTGGTTGATCAAGCACGCCAGGCTAGACCGCAGCAAGCTCACCCTGCACGCCGCCAACTCGTTCGCTACGCTGGAAGTGCCGGAAGCGCGCCTGGACATGGTACGAACGGGGGGCGCGCTGTTCGGCGATACCGTGCCGGGGCGCACCGAGTACAAACGTGCAATGCAGTTCAAATCGCACGTGGCGGCGGTGCACAGCTACCCGGCCGGCAACACCGTAGGCTATGACCGCACCTTCACCCTTGCCCGTGATTCGCGTCTGGCCAACATTACGGTCGGGTACTCCGACGGCTACCGCCGGGTATTCACCAACAAGGGCCATGTGCTGATCAATGGCCACCGCGTGCCCGTCGTGGGAAAGGTGTCGATGAACACGCTGATGGTCGATGTCACCGACTTCCCTGATGTGAAGGGGGGTAACGAAGTGGTGCTGTTCGGCAAGCAGGCCGGGGGCGAAATCACCCAGGCCGAGATGGAAGAAATCAACGGCGCGTTGCTCGCCGATTTGTACACCGTATGGGGCAGTTCCAACCCGAAGATGCTCGTCGACTGAAATTGCCATTGAAAGGAGATTGCCATGCGCTACGCCAAGCTTACCCAACGCATCGCCGGCGACGGGGCCGCGGCCTGGGACATCCATTACCGCGCCCTGGCGCTGCAGGCCGAGGGCAAGGACATTCTGTTGCTGTCGGTGGGTGACCCGGACTTCGACACCCCCGCGCCTATCGTCGAGGCGGCCATCGACAGCCTGCGCGCTGGCCATACTCATTACGCCGATGTACGCGGCAAGCTGGCGCTGCGCCAGGCCATCGCCAACCGTCACCGGCAACGCAGCGGCCAGACGGTGAGCGCTGACCAGGTGACAGTGCTGGCGGGGGCTCAGTGCGCGTTGTTCTGCGTGGCCCAGTGCATACTCGACCCAGGCGATGAGGTGATCGTTGCCGAACCGATGTATGTCACCTACGAGGCCGTGTTCGGTGCCTGCGGCGCCAAGGTGGTGCCGGTACCGGTCAAGCCTGAGAATGGCTTTCGCGTGTGCCCGCGTGACGTCGCCGAGCGCATTACCCCGCGCACCCGCGCGCTGGCCCTGAACAGCCCGCACAACCCTTCAGGGGCGAGCCTGCCGCGCGCGACCTGGGAAGCGCTGGCCGAACTGTGCGTTGCCCACAACCTGTGGCTGATCTCTGACGAGGTCTACAGCGAGCTGCTGTATGAAGGCGAGCATGTCAGCCCCGGCAGCCTGCCGGGGATGGCCGAGCGCACCGCAACGCTGAACAGCCTGTCGAAATCGCATGCCATGACCGGCTGGCGCATGGGGTGGGTGGTCGGCTCGACAGCACTGGCCACGCATCTGGAAAACCTCGCCCTGTGCATGCTCTACGGCTTGCCGGACTTCGTCCAGGATGCCGCCGTGGTGGCGCTGGAGCACCCGTTGCCCGAACTGGACGCCATGCGCGAAGCCTACCGCCAGCGGCGCGATCTGGTGTGCGAGCAACTGGCCGGCTGCCCGGGCCTGAAGGCGTTGAAGCCAGATGGTGGCATGTTCGTGATGGTCGACATCCGTGAAACCGGCGTCAGCGCCCAGGCCTTCGCCGACTACCTGTTGGACAGCCAGGGCGTGTCGGTGCTCGCCGGCGAGGCATTCGGCCCTAGCGCTGCCGGGCATATCCGCCTGGGCCTGGTGCTGGGCAATGAGGCGCTGGCCGATGCCTGCCAGCGCATTGCCCGCTGTGCCGACGAACTGAAACGGGAGTACGGCCATGCATGAGTATGCGCGGCTGTACATCGATGGCGCCTGGCAGGTGCCGAGCGGGCAGGGCATGGCTGAGGTGATCGACCCGGCCACCGAACAGGCCATTGGCCGGGTACCCTTGGGCACCGAGGCCGATGTCGAGCGGGCGGTGATGGCGGCGCGGCGGGCCTTCGATGGCTGGTCGCGCACGCCGTCCAGCGTGCGCGCCGGGTACATCCGGGCATTGGTCGCACAGCTGAAAAACCGTGCAGCGGAAATGGCAGCGGTCATCACCGATGAGCTGGGCATGCCGGTGCAGTGGTGCCAGGCGGTGCAGGTCGAAGGCCCGATTGCCGGGTTGGAGCAATACGCCGAACTGGCCAGGCTGATGGACGAGGTGCGCGACGTCGGCAATTCGCTGGTGTACCGCGAAGCCGTTGGCGTGTGCGCATTCATCAACCCGTGGAACTACCCGCTGCACCAGATGATCGGCAAGCTGGCGCCAGCCCTGGCCGCGGGTTGTACGGTGGTGGTCAAGCCCAGCCAGGAAACACCGCTGCACGCGTTCCTGCTGGCCGATATGATCGAGGCCATTGGCCTGCCGGCGGGGGTGTTCAACCTGGTCAGCGGCCCGGGGGCCAAGGTCGGCGAAGCGCTGGCCCGGCACCCGCAGGTGGACATGGTGTCGTTTACCGGCTCCACCGGCGCCGGGGTCAGGGTGTCGCAGGCAGCAGCACCGACGGTAAAGCGGGTATGCCTGGAACTGGGCGGCAAGTCGCCGCTGCTGATTACCGCCGACGCTGACCTGCACGCTGCGGTGCGCCATGGCGTGCAGGATGTGATGATCAACTCGGGGCAGACCTGCACGGCACTGACCCGCATGCTGCTGCCGACCAGCCGCTATGCCGAGGCGCTGGACATTGCCGAGGCCGAAACCCGTGCACTGGTCATGGGCGACCCGCGTGACCCGACCAGCTTCCTCGGGCCAATGTGTTCCGCAGGCCAGCGGCGCACGGTGCTCGACTATATCCGCCTGGGCCAGGAAGAAGGTGCGCGCTTGTTGTGCGGCGGTGATCACGGCGGCTTCGAGCGCGGGTTCTACGTGGCGCCGACGTTGTTCGCCGACGTCGACAACCGCATGCGCATCGCCCAGGAGGAAATCTTTGGCCCGGTGCTGTGCCTGATACCTTATGCCGATGAAGCCCAGGCAGTGGCCCTGGCCAATGACTCGCCATTCGGCTTGTCCAGTGCAGTGTGGGCCGGCGGCCGCGAGCAGGGCCTGGCGCTGGCGCGGCAGATACGTGCCGGGCAGTGCTACATCAACGGTGCCGCGTTCAACTACCAGGCGCCGTTCGGGGGCTACAAGCAATCGGGAAACGGCCGCGAGTGGGGCGAAGAGGGCCTGGCGGAGTTCGTCGAGGTCAAGGCGGTGCAGTGCTGAGCCACTGCGGCAAGATAACCTGTTTTGTGTGAGGAGAATGCTTGTGAATGTACTGATCGTCCACGCTCACCCCGAGCCGCAATCGTTCACGGCTGCCCTGCGTGACCAGGCGGTGGAAACCTTCCGTGCCCAAGGCCATCAGGTGCAGGTCAGCGACTTGTACGGCATGGGCTGGAACCCGGTGGCCAGTGCCGATGACTTTACCCAGCGCGAGAACCCCGAGTACCTCGTGTATGCGCTGGAGCAGCGCCAGGGGGTCAAGCGTGGCGCCATTGCCGCGGACATCCAGCAGGAGCTGGACAAGTTGTTGTGGGCCGACTTGCTGGTGCTGAATTTCCCGATCTTCTGGTTCTCGGCACCGGCCATGCTCAAGGGCTGGATCGACCGGGTGCTGGTGTCGGGGGTGTGCTATGGCGGCAAGCGCTTCTACGACCAGGGCGGGTTGGCCGGCAAGAGGGCGCTGGTGACCGTGACCCTGGGCGGGCGCGAGCACATGTTTGGCGACGGCGCGATTCACGGGCCGCTGGAAGACATGCTGCGGCCGATCCTGCGGGGCACGCTGGCCTATGTCGGGTTCGAGGTGTTGCCGCCGTTCGTGGCGTGGCATGTGCCTTACATCAGTGCTGATGCGCGGCAGGACTTTCTGCAGCAATACCGGCAGCGTCTGGAGCAGCTTTCGGACGACCAGCCACTGGTGTTCCCGCGCCTGGCGCAGTTCGATGAAGCGTTGTACCCGCTGACGTGACCTTTCTCCTGTACTGAACACTGGGGCCGCGTTGCGGCCCTTTCGCGACACAAGGCCGCTCCCACAGGATTACCGCCAGCTTCGAAGGCTGCACCGTCCTTGTGGGAGCGGCCTTGTGTCGCGAAAGGGCTGCAAAGCAGCCCCAACATTTTGTCGGCATACGATGTTCTGCAAACCTTCCAGCGCCACCTGCCAAAAAGCGACCACCCACACATTCGGGGTATGTCACCCCTGGGCAAATCCACCGATAGTGAACCCATCGGCTCGATCCGGAGCACTCACACGATGGAGTTGCCATGCGCAAGGTACTGAAGGTGATTGGCGGTCTGCTGCTGGCGTCTGGCGCCAGCCTGGCCCAGGCGGCAGAGGTGGACAGCCCCAACACGCTACGGTTGTACAACTGGACCGACTACATCGGTGAAACCACCCTGGCCGACTTCGAGAAGGCCACCGGCATCAAAGTCATCTACGACACCTTCGATGGCTACGAAACCGTGCAGACCAAACTGCTCACCGGCCGTTCCGGCTACGACCTGGTCATGCTCAACGCCTCGCTGGTCCCCCCGCTGATCAGCGCCGGCGTGTTCCAGGCACTGGACAAGCAGCAACTGCCTAGCTGGCAAAACCTCGATCAGCAGGTGGTCAACAACCTGCAGGGCTACGACCCTGGCCTGAAGTACTCGGCGCCCTATACCTGGGGCAGCTCGGGGGTAACCTACAACGTCGACAAGATCACCGCGCGCATGCCCGACGCGCCGATCGGTTCGCTGGCCATGTTGTTCGACCCCAGGATCGTCTCGCGCTTCGCCGACTGCGGCGTCACCCTGATGGACGCGCCCACCGAGGTCATCCCACTGGCCCTGCAGTACCTGGGCAAGGACCCACGCAGCGCGTCGCCGGCCGACCTCAAGGCGGCCGAGCAACTGCTGCTGGGTATCCGCCCCTACATTCGCAAGTTCGATTCGGTGAATTACCTCACCAGCCTGCCCAATGGTGATGTCTGCCTGGCGCTGACCTGGTCCGGTGACTATGCCACCGCCCAGGCCCGCGCAGTGGAAGCGAAGAAGGACATCAAACTGTCGTTCTTCATCCCCCAGGAAGGCTCGCTGATCTGGTTCGACAACCTGTACATCCCCAAGGATGCGCCGCACGCGGCCAACGCCCACCGCTTCATCGAGTTTCTGCTGCAGCCGCAGACCATGGCCAAGGTCACCGACTACATCCACTACGCCAACAGCAACGCTGCCGCTACCGCGCTGGTGCGTGATGACATTCGCCAGGACCCGGCCATCTACCCCGACGCACCCACCCGCGAACGCCTGTTCGCGCAGAAAACCCAGAGCCCGAAGGACATGCGTGCCATCACCCGGGTCTGGAGCACGGTCAAGACCGGTTTCTGAACACCGCCCAACGATTCCCGCCAAGGAGCTGCCCATGGCCACCCCAAGCAAAGCATTCGCCATTGCCCACGACCCGCTGGTGGACGCCGACAAGGCCCACTACATGCACGGCTACCATGTGTTCGACGAGCACCGCGAACAAGGTGCGTTGAACATCGTCGCCGGTGAAGGCGCCTACATTCGCGACACCCATGGCAACCGTTTCCTCGATGCCGTCGGCGGCATGTGGTGCACCAACATTGGCCTGGGCCGTGAGGAAATGGCCGTGGCCATCGCTGACCAGGTGCGCCAGCTGGCCTATTCCAACCCGTTCTCCGACATGGCCAACGACGTCGCCATCGAACTGTGCCAGAAGCTCGCGCAGCTGGCGCCGGGTGACTTGAACCATGTGTTCCTCACCACGGGCGGCTCCACCGCAGTCGATACGGCCTACCGGCTGATCCAGTACTACCAGAACTGCCGAGGCAAACCGCACAAGAAGCACATCATCGCCCGCGACAACGCCTACCACGGCTCCACCACCCTGACCATGTCGATTGGCAACAAGGCCGCCGACCGGGTGGCGGAGTTCGATTACCACCACGACCTGATCCACCACGTCTCCAACCCCAACCCGTACCGCGCGCCAGACGACATGGACGAGGCGGAGTTCCTCGACTTTCTGGTAGCGGAGTTCGAGGACAAGATCCTCTCGCTGGGTGCCGACAACGTGGCGGCATTCTTCGCCGAGCCGATCATGGGCTCGGGCGGGGTGATCATTCCGCCCGAGGGGTACTTCCAGCGCATGTGGCAGCTGTGCCAGACCTACGACATCCTGTTCGTCGCCGACGAAGTGGTGACCTCGTTCGGGCGCCTGGGCACCTTCTTCGCCAGCGAGGAACTGTTTGGCGTCATCCCTGACATCATCACCACCGCCAAAGGCCTGACCTCGGCGTACCTGCCGCTGGGTGCGTGTATTTTTTCCGAGCGCATCTGGCAAGTGATTGCCGAGCCGGGCAAGGGCCGTTGCTTCACCCACGGTTTCACCTACAGCGGCCACCCGGTGTGTTGCACGGCGGCGCTTAAGAACATCGAGATCATCGAGCGCGAGCAACTGCTCGATCATGTCAAGGACGTGGGGGGTTACCTTGAGCAACGTTTGCAGAGCCTGCGCGAGCTGCCGCTGGTGGGGGATGTGCGCTGCATGAAGCTGATGGCCTGTGTCGAGTTCGTCGCCAACAAGGCCAGCAAGGCACTGTTCGCCGATGAGGTGAACATCGGCGAACGCATCCACAGCAAGGCGCAGGGAAAAGGCTTGCTGGTGCGTCCGATCATGCACCTGAACGTGATGTCGCCTCCGTTGATCATCACCCATGCACAGGTGGACGAGATCGTCGAGACCCTGCGCCAGTGCATCATCGAAACCGCGCGTGAACTCACTGCGCTTGGCCTGTACCAAGGCCGATGAACCTGGCGCAAAGGGCTGTGCGCGGGCGTGCCTGGCAGGCTAGACTGCCGGGCATGACCCAGGCCTCTCCCGACACCCCGCTTACCCTCACAATGGGCGCGCTGCAGCAGTGGCATGCGGCGTTGCAACGCGCCCTGGCCCATGGCGAAACCCCCGAGGCGCTGGCGTATGTGGCCGCTGCCATCGGCCAGTTGGTGCAGGTGGAGTCGATGATGATCAGCCTTGAGTGCCAGGGGCGGGCGCCGCAGTTGCTGTACCAGCAAGGCATCCCCGAACGGCACCGGGCCGCCGTGCTGGAGCGCTATTTCAGTGCCGGCTACCTGCTGGACCCTTTCTGCCTTGCCGTGCAAAGCGGCCTGGCCGAAGGTTTCTACCACCTGCAGGAAATCGCCCCCGACAACTTCTTCGAAAGCGACTACTACAAGGCCTATTACCTGGGTACAGGTTGTAGTGAAGACAGCTACTACATCGTCGACCTCAGCCCAGGCCGCAAGCTGTCGCTGAGCCTGTTCCAGGGCTGCAGCGGCACGCGCCTGAATGCCGGGCAGGTCGACCTGTTGCGTGCGCTGGAGCCGATGGTGCGCGAACTGCTGGGGCGTTATGCCCGGCACAACCTGGAACCGGGCGCTGCATCAACCGAGCGCAGCAGCCTGCAGGCAGCGTTCGACAGCTTTGGCTGCCAGGTGCTGACCGACCGCGAGCGGGAAGTGGCGCACATGATCTTGCGCGGGCACTCGGTGAAATCCACCGCGCTGGAGCTGGGTATCTCGCCGGAGACCGTGCGCATGCACCGCAAGAACCTGTACATGAAACTTGAGATCAACTCGCAATCGGAGTTGTTTGCACGGTTTATCGACTGGTTACGCGGTGATCAGCTGGAAATCCTTAGCGTAACGCGGTGATCAATTTTCTATACCTCCCGGTATATGGACAGCCCTGCACCTTGCCGCATAGCTTAACCCTCGACGGGGCGCGCCATGCTCAAGCCATAACAACAACGATGCCCCGTTACATTTCAGTCCTGCCAACCCAAAACTCTAAAAATGAGGCGGCAAATGGAAAGCATCGGCACCTATGTCATCTACGTCATCATGGTGTGCGCGGTACTGGGTGCCGTGGCATCCATCTACAACCCTGAAGGCGAGCTGGGCCAGGAGTTCATCGCCGGCCTGCACAGCATCGGCCCCATCTTTATCCCGGTAGCCGGCATCATGGCGGCGATCCCGTACATTTCAGCAGGTATCAGTCATGTGATCGCGCCACTGTTCCAGGCCATCGGGGCCGACCCTGGCATTGCCGGTCCCATCTTCATCGCCTCGGACATGGGCGGCTACCAGTTAGCCAAAGCGCTGGCGCAAAGCCAGGAAGGCTGGATCCTCGGCCTGATCACCGGCTTTCAGTGCGGCGCCACCATCATCTTCGTCATTCCGGTCGGGCTGGCCATGCTGCACAAGGCCGACCATAAGTACATGGCACTGGGGATCATGGCCGGGCTGCTGACCATTCCGCTGAGCATCATGATCATTGCCATGACCATGCAGGCGCTTGGCCTGAGCGTGCGTCCGGACATCGCTACCACTGGCGCCGCTACCCAGGCACTGCACTTCACCTGGGCAATGCTGCTGCGCAACCTGATGCCGTTGATCCTGTTTTGCATTGCCCTGGCAGCGGCATTGCGCTACTTCCCCACACTGATGGTGTACCTGTTCCTCAAGCTCGGCCAGTTCATGTACATCGCCGTGGTGTTGGTGCTGGTAGCGTCCATCGTGCAGTACTTCACCGGCCTGTTCAGCCACCTGTTCGGCAGCTGGGGTTTTGCGCCGATCATCGCCGATGCCGATGATCAGTTTCGCGCCTTGGAAATTGCTGGCTACATCGGCCTGATGCTGTGCGGGGCGTTCCCCATGGTGCACTTGCTCAAGCGCTTCCTGGCGCGGCCAATCGAACGGGTGGCCTCGCGCTTTGGCATGTCTGGTGTCGGTGCGGCCGGGGTATTGGCGGCCTCGGCGAATATCCTGGCCATGTTTCGCTTGGTCAGCGAAATGCCGCCCAAGGACAAGGTATTGGTGATCGCTTTCTCTGTGTGCGCCGCGTTCACCTTTGGCGACCACATGGCCTTCTCCGCCAACTTCCAGCCCTCGCTGATACTGCCGTTGATGATAGGCAAACTCAGTGGCGGCCTGATCGCCATGCTGCTGGCCAGTTGGCTGGCGGTGCCCAAGGCGCAGGAGCTGGGACGTCAGGACGCTGCCGCAGGTGTCTGCAAGGGGGTGGCCGAGCCGTCCTGAGCAAAAGCGTCATGCACATGATCCGGAGCGTCCTGGGCGCTCCGGATTTTGTGTTTTTAACCGATCAAGGCGGTAAGGTCATGCAGGCCTTCGGTGCATGAGCGTGTGGTGAGCAATGACAAAAGATGAGGCAAACGAGTTGGCAGCGGTGATCGAGGCGATCGGCAGCGAACAGCTGGGACCGGCGCTGGATGCGTGGCTGCGCAGCAAGCTGACGTTCGACATGAGTTGCGCCTACCTGTTCCAGTTCAATCAACCAGCACTGCTGGTGCATAACGGGTACAACCGTACGGTCACGGAGCGTACGTTGAACGCCTACGTGCGCGGCGGCTACCTGCTTGACCCGTTCTACGTTGCTTGCGTCAACGAGCACCCATCCGGGCTATGGCGCATGAGCGAACTGGCACCTGACTGCTTCTTCTCTTCAGGGTTTGCCATTTCCAAGGACATCCACCCCTGTGTGTCGTCCGACTATGGGACGGCGGTGGATGAGGTGGGCTTCATCATTCCCCTGCGGCCCCAGTTGGCGATCGTCTATTCGCTGATGCGCAACCACGGCAGTGGGGATTTCGATGCAGGGGAAATGGAGCTGTTGGCGGCAATGTCGCCGCTGCTGGCTTCGGTTTTTGGTCAGCACTGTCGATTGCGTTACGCTGATATCCTGCGCGCGGCACCAGAGGGGGTGGTGCTGGAGGACGCCTTCGTAGAGATCTTGCAAGGGCAACTGACTGAAACCCAGCGCCTTATCGCCAAGTTGTTGTTACAGGGGCACAGCAATGCGTCGATTGCGCGGCAGCTGAATATTTCCGATGGGACGGTAAAGGTGCACAAGCACAACATCTATCAGCGCCTGGAAATTTCATCCAACGCCGAACTGTTTCGCCTGTTTATCGATTATCTGGCCAAGGGCTGATACAGCAAGGGGCTGCAAAGCAGCCCCTTGCTGTATCAGGTACAGGTCACCTGAACAGCGGACTCAGGTGCTCGCTGAGGTAGATCCCTTGCGGATCGAGCTGGCGGCGCAGCTTACGGAAGTCCTCGGCACGCGGGTATATTGCACTCACATCTTCACCCGTCAGGAAATGCAGCTTGCCCCAGTGCGGCCTGGCGCCATAGGAACGCAGGATCTGATCCACCGCCCGCAGATAGTCCCAGTAGTCGGTACCCGGCTGGCCGGACACCGAAATGGTCACGCTGTCCTGCTCGAAGAATGGGCTCATCCACGCCCCGTCTCCGGCAGTAAAGCGGTACTCGATGGGGTAGATGGCCTTGGGGAAGTCCTCCAGCATCAGCTTGCGCACGGCCCGCAACGCTTCCTTGCTGTGGCGCAACGGCACAGCGTATTCCAGCTCGTGAAAGTTGGGCAGGTACTCGATCGGGTACACATCCGAGCTGTAGGCCACTTTCTCGAACTCGCTTTCCCAGATCGGGTGGTCGGTGATGTCCATGACCTTCACTTCGCAGACATCGGTGGTGCGCCCGCTTGTAGAGGTGGCGGCGGTATCGGGTAGGCAATAGCAATGCCGGCTTTGCTCGTAGGGGCACCAGAAGAAGCTGAAGTGGCGGTGTTTACGTGCCAGTTCGTCGTGCTTTTCCATCACGCTTTCGAAGTCTTCGCGCCAGATGCGCTCGTGCAGGTTGAAGCTGTCGGTCACCTGCAAGGTCAGTTCTGAAACAATGCCCAGTACGCCCAGCGACACCCGGCCCGCCTGTAGCAGGTCGGGGGTGCTTTCGTCGACCACGAGTATTTCGCCATCGGGTTGCACCAGCTTCATGCCGACAATCGACGAGGCCAGGTTGCCGAGGGTCAGACCGGTGCCGTGGGTACCGGTAGTCAATGCGCCTGCAATAGACTGGCTGTCGATGTCGCCCTGGTTGACCATTGACAACCCGGCGGCACGCAATGTCTTGCCCAAGGCATTGATGGTGGTGCCGGCGGCAGCGGTGACGCGCTTTTTCTCGTGGTCGACATGGCGTACGCCGCTCATGTTGGCCAGGGTCAGGTGCAGGCCATTGGTCAGTGCCACCGGGGTGAAGGAATGCCCCGAGCCGGCCACGCGCACGTTCATGCCATTGCTGCTGGCCTGGCTGACCATTGAGCACAATTCGTCCTCGCTGGCCGGTGCCCCGCGTGCTGCACGGATGCAGGACTGGTTACCGGCCCAGTTGCGCCAGTGCGCGTGTTCAAGGCCGAATTCGTTGATATGCATGTTGTTGGAAGAGGTACTCACATCGTTCTCCTGCCGGTTGTTCTTGTAATCAGAGGGCGGTGTAGCCATTGTCGGCAAACAGGTGCGCGCCGTTGACGAAACTGGCGTCGTCACTGGCCAGGAACAAGGCTGCGCTGGCGACTTCCGAGGGTTGGCACAAGCGCCCCTGGGCGGCAGCGATGGCCTGTTCGCTGACGTCTACGCCATGCTTGCGCAACATGTCGATCTCGCGCAGGCCGTGGGCGGTGGCGATGAAGCCCGGGCAGATGGCATTGGCGCGAATGCCTCGGTCGCGAAACTCCACAGCGATGGCCCGGGCGAACATATGCGTGGCACCCTTGCTGGTGCAATACAGCACCTCCATCGGCGTGCCCACCACTGCCGAGATTGATGAGGTGCAGACGATACTGCCGCCGCCGGCCGCAAGCATGCCCGGCAACACCGCGCCGGTGACCAGGAACATGCTCTTCACGTTCACGGCCATGATCCGGTCCCATTCTTCTTCACTGGTTTCCAGGAAGGGCATGGCCGACAGGATGCCCGCGTGGTTCATCAGCACGGTGATGTGGCCGAAGGCCTCTTCTACGGCCGCCACCGCGGCCTTCACTTGCTGTGCGTCCGAGACATCGGCGGCAGCGAAGATGGCCTGGTAACCTGCATCACGCAATCGCCTTGCAACTTCGGCGCCCTTGCTGCCGGGCAGGTCGACAATGCCCACCCTGGCCCCTTCTGCCGCGAACAGCTCCGATGCGGCCAGCCCGCAGCCACCCGCACCGCCAGTAATCAGCGCCACCTTGCCGTTAAGACGTCCAGCCATGTTCGACTCCCGATGATTTTTGATTGACTGTCTTGAGCCCGGGCGTTTCGCGATTCGCGTGCTGGAGCATGAAACAGATCATCGGGAACATCCATATACCGATGGGTATACGGGGCACGCATAGGCAATGGGGCAGGGCTATACAGTCCCTGTGGGGCGCGCCCGCTCCCACAAGGTGCATGGTGTGTTCATATGGCCTGTTGCTCGATCAACGCCAGGCACCGCTGCACGATCGGGCTTACATCACCCTTGCGTCGGCTGAGGATGATCGGGCTGACGGCGCCGCTATCAAGCAGGTCGACATACTCGATATCGGTACGGTGCTGCTGCTGTACCGATGCCGGCACCAGAGTCACGCCGACGCCAACCGCTACCAGGCCGATGGCGGTCTGCAATTCGTTGGCCCACTGGCTGACACGAATGCTCATGCCGTGGTGGGCGAACAGCGCCAGCACGTGGTCGGCATAGCTGGGCCGGGGATTGGCCGGGTAGAGGATGAACGCTTCGCCAGCCAGTTGGGCCAGGCTGAGCGGGCGGCCCGCCAGGGGGTGGCCCTTGGGCAGCACGGCCACCAGTGGGTCCTCGCACAGCACCTGCTGGTGAATCACTGGGTCGTCGATGCGAATGCGCCCGAAGCCAATGTCGATACGCCCGCTTTTCAGCGCCTCCACCTGTTGCAAGGTGGTCATCTCGTTCAAGCCCAGTTCCAGCTCGCTGTCCTGGCGCAGCTCGCGGATCAGCTCCGGCAGCACGGTGTACAGGGTGGAGGGCGCAAAGCCGATGCCCAGCCACTGGCGCTGGCCCTGGCCGATGCGGCGGGTGTTGTCGCTGATGTTCTGCAACTGCTGCAGCACAGTGCAGGTCTGCTCGTAGAAGAAGCGGCCGGCTTCGGTCAGCCGCAGCGGACGTTCGCGCACCACCAGCAGGGTACCGAGCTGGTCCTCCAGTTGGCTGATCTGCCGACTCAGTGGTGGCTGGGCGATGTGCAGCAGCTCGGCGGCGCGGGTGAAGTTCAGGGTCTCGGCCAAGACTTTGAAGTAACGCAGGTGGCGCAGCTCCATCAGACCTCCAGGGTATGGTGGGAGATTCATTTGATATTGGACGGTCGTCAGGGTCTCGCGCAATCCTTCAACAATCAAGTAAACGCATCACTCGGGCCTGCAACTGAAAGCCCGACCTGACGGGACCTGGCAACAATGACAAGCGCGCTGATTGAACACATAGATGCAATTATCGTCGATCTCCCGACCATTCGCCCGCACAAGCTGGCGATGCACACCATGCAGCAGCAGACCCTGGTGGTATTGCGCCTGCGCTGCAGCGATGGCGTGGAAGGCATCGGCGAAGCCACCACCATCGGTGGCCTGGCTTATGGCTACGAAAGCCCCGAAGGCATCAAGGCCAATATCGACGCGCACCTCGCCCCGGCGCTGATCGGCCTGCCAGCAGACAACATCAACGCCGCCATGCTCAAGCTGGACAAGCTGGCCAAGGGCAACACCTTCGCCAAGTCCGGCATCGAAAGCGCCTTGCTCGACGCCCAGGGCAAACGCCTGGGCCTGCCGGTCAGCGAACTGCTGGGGGGGCGCGTGCGTGACAGCCTGGAAGTGGCCTGGACCCTGGCCAGCGGCGACACCGCTCGCGATATCGCCGAAGCCCAGCACATGCTGGACATTCGCCGGCACCGGGTGTTCAAGCTGAAAATCGGCGCCAACCCGGTGGCCCAGGACCTCAAGCACGTGGTCGCGATCAAGCGCGAGCTGGGTGACAGCGCCAGCGTGCGGGTCGACGTCAACCAGTACTGGGACGAGTCCCAGGCCATCCGCGCCTGTCAGGTACTGGGCGACAACGGCATCGACCTGATCGAGCAGCCGATTTCGCGCGTCAACCGCGGTGGCCAGGTGCGCCTGAACCAGCGCAGCCCGGCACCGATCATGGCCGATGAGTCGATCGAAAGCGTCGAGGACGCCTTCAGCCTGGCCGCCGACGGCGCCGCCAGCATCTTCGCCCTGAAAATCGCCAAGAATGGTGGCCCGCGCGCGGTGCTGCGCACTGCACAGATCGCCGAGGCCGCTGGCATCGCCTTGTACGGCGGCACCATGCTCGAAGGTTCGATCGGCACCCTGGCTTCGGCCCATGCATTCCTCACCCTGCGCCAGCTCACCTGGGGTACGGAGCTGTTCGGGCCGCTGCTGCTGACCGAGGAGATCGTCAACGAGCCGCCGCAATACCGCGACTTCCAGCTGCACATCCCCCATACCCCAGGCCTGGGCCTGACGTTGGACGAACAGCGCCTGGCGCGCTTCGCCCGTCGCTGATCAGCAAGCAAGGAGATAACCATGTTGTTCCACGTGAAGATGACCGTGAAGCTGCCGGTCGACATGGACCCGGCCAAGGCCGCCCAGCTCAAGGCCGACGAAAAGGAACTGGCTCAGCGCCTGCAGCGCGAAGGCATCTGGCGTCACCTGTGGCGCATTGCCGGGCATTACGCCAACTACAGCGTGTTCGATGTGCCCAGCGTCGAGGCGTTGCATGACACGCTGATGCAGCTGCCGCTGTTCCCGTACATGGACATCGAGGTCGACGGCCTGTGTCGGCATCCCTCGTCTATCCACAGCGACGATCGCTGATTCGCACCTGTATGCCTGACAAGAACAATACGAGGTAAGCACGATGACCGTGAAAATTTCCCACACTGCCGACATTCAAGCCTTCTTCAACCAGGTGGCTGGCCTGGACCATGCCGAAGGAAACCCGCGCTTCAAGCAAATCATTCTGCGCGTGCTGCAGGACACCGCTCGGCTGATCGAAGACCTGGAAATTACCGAGGACGAGTTCTGGCACGCCGTCGACTACCTCAACCGCCTGGGCGGCCGTAATGAGGCGGGCCTGCTGGCTGCTGGCCTGGGCATCGAGCACTTCCTCGACCTGCTGCAGGATGCCAAGGACGCTGAAGCCGGCCTTGGCGGCGGCACCCCGCGCACCATCGAAGGCCCGTTGTACGTTGCCGGGGCGCCGCTGGCCCAAGGCGAAGTGCGCATGGACGACGGCACTGACCCAGGCGTGGTGATGTTCCTTCAGGGCCAGGTGTTCGATGCCGACGGCAAACCGTTGGCCGGTGCCACCGTCGACCTGTGGCACGCCAACACCCAGGGCACCTATTCGTACTTCGATTCGACACAGTCCGAGTTCAACCTGCGCCGGCGTATCATCACCGATGCCGAGGGCCGCTACCGCGCGCGCTCGATCGTGCCATCGGGGTATGGTTGCGACCCGCAGGGCCCAACCCAGGAATGCCTGGACCTGCTCGGCCGCCACGGCCAGCGCCCGGCGCACGTGCACTTCTTCATTTCGGCACCAGGGCACCGCCACCTGACCACGCAGATCAACTTTGCGGGCGACAAGTACCTGTGGGACGACTTTGCCTATGCCACCCGTGACGGGCTGATCGGCGAACTGCGTTTTGTCGAGGATGCGGCGGCGGCGCGCGACCGCGGCGTGCAAGGCGAGCGCTTTGCCGAGCTGTCGTTCGACTTCCGCTTGCAGGGTGCCCAGTCGCCTGACGCCGAAGAGCGAAGCCATCGGCCGCGGGCGTTGCAGGAGGGCTGAGTCCGAGGTTTTGTCACTGTGATTTTGCCTGGGGCTTTCCGTGCGGGGAGGTCCCGGGCTTTTTGCTGCAAGGGCCTGGTGATCTAGAATCGTCCTTTTGCTCAGGCCCCACACCATGCTCCCCCTCGCGCTGCTGCCAACCACCATCGACCAGGCTCCGCTGATCCGCAATCTCTACCAGTTCTATTGCTACGAGTCCTCCGACTGGGAGCAGGAAGACGTCGAGGCGGATGGCCGCTTCTACATCCACGAGCAGCACCTGCAACGTTACTGGCAGGACGACGGCTGGGGCGCGTATCTGGTGCTGGCAGACGGGTTCATCGCCGGCTTCGTGCTGGTCGAGCGCAGCGAACTGCCTGGCATCGATGCGCAGGAGCTTGCCGACCTGTTCATCTTGAAGAAGTACCGTCGCCAGGGCATCGGCCAAGCGGTTGCGTTGCAGTTGCTGGGGGGCAAGGGCGACTGGCTGCTGCGCTGCTACGCACAGGATCTGGCCGCCGTGGCTTTCTGCAATGCAGTGCTGGCGAGCCTGCCGCGGCCGGCGCAGGCTATCGCTTTGGGGGATGAGCCGGGCTTGCTCAATTTTCTGGTGACTGGCACCCGCCATTGAGGGGGCGTGCGCTTTCGTTCGGCCTGATAACGGGAAGCGTCATTTTTGTGAGTTGCTTCACAAAATTTTCATTGGCAGCATAATGCCATTATCGCTTTCCAAGACCCGGCCGCCGCTTGCCGGGGTCCCTTTTCATGCGTTTCGAAAGTTCAGGTAAAGTTCATGTCGCTCGCAGCAAACCCCGACATCATGTACCGGCTATTGATCCAGAGCGTGGTGGATTATGCCATCTACCTGCTTACCCCTGAAGGTATCGTCGCCAACTGGAACCCCGGCGCCCAGCGCGCCAAGGGGTACCATGCCGAAGAAATCGTCGGCCAGCACTACTCTGTGTTCTACACCGATGCCGAGCGCGCAGCCGGGTTGCCGACATTTAACCTGGAGCAGGCGCGCAGCACCGGACGCTTTGAAGAAACGGGCGCACGCCTGCGCAAGGACGGTACGGCCTTCCACGCCCATGTGGTCATCGAAGCGGTATACGACGATGCCGGACACCTGGTGGGTTTCGCCAAGGTCACCCGCGACATTTCCGAACGCCACCGCCAGGAACTCGAACTGCTGCAGGCCAAAGAGCTGGCCGAGCAGTACAGCCAGGAGATGGCCAAGCTGTCGCAGTTCCTCGATTCGGTCATTGCCAACATTCCCGCGAGCGTCATCGTCCAGGACCTGGAAAGCCAGCGCATCCTGTTGGCCAACCAGCAGGCCGAACGCCTGTTCGGCGGGCCGCAGCGCAGCATGATCGGCCAGTTGCCCCGGGAATGCCTGGCACCGGCTGCCGGTGACTACCTGGAGCAGCAATTCGTGCGTGGTGCCCGCAGTACCAAGGGGCACGCCGCCGAAACCCGCGTCGACACTGCCCGTGGCCCCCGCACCCTGCGCAGCCGTACCCTGCTCAGCCAGAGCCGCGAGGGGCAGGCCGATTACGTGTTGTTCGTGGCTGAAGACGCCACCGAAGAGCTGGCCGCCCATGCGCAGATTCACCACATGGCGCACCATGACGCGCTCACCGGGCTGCCCAACCGGACGCTTTTCCACGAACGGCTGCGTCAGGCCTTGTTGCGCGGCAGCGAAAACGCCAAGCTGACCGCTGCCCTGTGCCTGGACCTGGACAACTTCAAAAACATCAACGACTCCCTTGGCCATGCCTTTGGCGACAAGCTGCTACGCGAGTTGGGCAAGCGTCTGCGCCGCGAACTGCGTGAGCACGACACCTTGGCCCGCCTGGGTGGCGATGAGTTTGCCGTGGTGCTGACGGGCCTGGAAGGGCGGGATGCCGCATGTAATACCGCGCAGCGCCTGATCAAGGCCATCAGCCCGCCGTTCCAGATCGAAGGGCATCAGTTCGCGGTGGGGGTGAGCATCGGCATCGCCATCGCGCCTGATGACAATGACCAGGCAGAGCAACTGTTGGGCTACGCCGACATGGCGCTGTACCAGGCCAAGCGTAACGGCCGTAATCGTTATGAATGCTTCGATGTCGAACTGGACGTTGCCGCCCGCCAGCGCCGCCTGGTGGAAACCGACCTGCGCACAGCGCTGCACCTGGGGCAGTTGCAGCTGCACTACCAGCCGGTAGTCGATCATCAAACCAGCAGCGTTACCGGTTATGAGGCGTTGCTGCGCTGGGAACACCCGACCCGGGGCATGGTCATGCCGATGGATTTCATCCCCATTGCCGAAGAAACCGGGTTGATCCACGAGTTGGGCAACCGTGCGCTGAATCTGGCCTGCCAGGAGGCGGCCAGTTGGGACGGTGAGCAGACGGTGTCGGTCAACCTGTCGGCGGTGCAGTTCAAGAACGGCGATCTGGTGCATACCGTCGCCCTCGCGCTGGCCGACTCGGGCCTGCCGCCGCAGCGACTGGAGCTGGAAATTACCGAATCGGTGCTGCTGGGCAACAGCGAGGAAAACGTGCGCACCTTGCGCGCCCTGAAAGACCTGGGCGTGTCCATTTCACTGGATGACTTTGGTACGGGCTACTCATCGCTGGGCTACCTGCGCTCGTTCCCCTTCGACCGGATCAAGATCGACAAGTCGTTTGTGCATGACATGTGCGACAGCCGCGAGGCCATGTCGATCATTCGCGCCATTACCGAGCTGTCCAACAGCCTGATGATCAAGACCACGGCCGAAGGCGTGGAGTCGGAGGAACAGATGCGCCGGCTCGCGGCGGAAGGGTGTTCGCACTTCCAGGGCTACTTTTACGGGCGGCCGGCACCGGCGAGCGAGCGGTTGAAGCAGGTCATCACGCAAGAACAATGACTTGCGCGGCGGCCTCAGCTGTTCCAGTCCGGGGCAAACGGCGGGCTAACCACGCGCTGGTCTTTCGGCAGCCCGGCGATGGCTGCGCGGTCTTCGTCATCCAACTGCACGGTCAACGCGGCCAGGTTGGCCAGCTGGTTTTCGCGGCTGCTGGCTTTGGGGATCGCCGCCACGCCGTCCTGGTCCAGCAGCCATTTCAGCGCTACCTGGCTGGGAAGCACGCCATGCTTGCGGGCAATCGCCTGGATCACCGGCTGCGCCGCTGCCTGGCCGCGTGCCAGCGGGGTATAGGCGGTGAGCAACAAATCATGGCTGCGGGCGAAGTCGAGTAGCGGCTGCTGGTTGAGCAGAACATGGTACTCCACCTGAATCGCCGACAACGGCGCGCCCAGGGTTTCCACCACCTGGCGCAGTAACCCCAATGGGAAGTTGGCCACGCCAATGTGGCGCGCCTTGCCTTCGTCACGCAGGGCTACCAGGGTGTCGATGCTGCGGGCCAGGTCCCAGTCTGTGCCTGGCCAGTGGATGTGGAACAGGTCGACCTGTTCGGTACCCAGCGCGCGCAGGCTGTCTTCCAGCGACTGACGCATGGCTTGGGGCGCCAGACGGTCCCACCAGACCTTGGTGGTCAGATGGATCTGCTCGCGTGGCACGGCGCTGTCACGCAGCGCCTGGCCAACGGCCGCTTCGTTTTCGTAGGCGGTGGCGGTGTCGATGTGCCGGTAACCCACGTCCAGTGCCTGGCGCACGGCCTGGGTGCATTCACTGCCGGTCATTGGCCAGGTGCCCAGGCCGATGGCGGGCAGGTCCAGGCCGGTTCGGGTGGTGAGCCGTTGCATGTAAATTCCTTGTAGGGTGCAGGGGGCGGTCGATGGTCAGCGATCAACCGTGCACGGGCCATGCATGCCAGGTGGAAAGTGGTCGATCAGCGAACAGAAATTGCACTTGGCCGGGGCAAGCGGCAAATGAACTTCCTTATTCTGCGGCATCTCTTCTAGAATCCCAGCTGTTTCATCCGCCGGGCAATGCCTGCGCGTCCTTCCCCGGGCGCGGCTTGCTGCCGCGCCGTCATCGAGAGAGCCATGAGTTCCAGCACACCGCTGTCCGGCGTCAACCAACCCCTGCGCGGCATCGCGTTGGTGGTGGTGGCGACGTTCCTGTTCGCCAGCCACGATGCCTTGTCCAAATTTCTGGGTGGCCTGTACCCGATAGTCATGGTGGTGTGGGCGCGTTATGTGGTGCACACGTTGCTGATGGCCGGCATCTTCCTGCCCAAGTCTGGGCTCAACGTGTTGCGCACCCGCCGGCCGGTATTGCAGACCTTGCGGGCCCTGAGCCTGCTGAGCACCAGCCTGCTGTTCACGACCGGCTTGCAATACCTGCCACTGGCAGAGGCCACGGCCGTCAACTTCCTTGCCCCGGTACTGGTCACCGCGCTGTCGGCGCCGCTGCTGAAAGAGCGAGTGACAGTCGGGCAGTGGGTGGCGGTGGTGATGGGCTTTATTGGCGTGCTGGTGGTGGTGCACCCTGGCGGGGCGATGTTTACCCCGGCCATTCTGTATCCGTTCGGTTCGGCGTTGGGCTTCTGCTTCTATCAGTTGCTGACGCGCATTCTGGCGGCGCATGACAGCCCGACCACCAGCAACTTCTATGCGGGGTTGTGCAACACCTTGGCGATGAGTGCGCTGGTGCCGTTCTTCTGGGAGGTCCCGCGCTGGGACCATGCCCTGTTGATGCTGGCACTGGGCGGCTTTGGCATGACTGCGCACCTGCTGTTGACCCAGGCCTTCCGCCATGCAGCGCCAGCGTTGCTGGCACCGTTCAGCTATTGCCAGATCGTGTTTGCCGGGTTGCTTGGCTTCGTGGTCTACAGCCAGGTGCCGGATACCCTGAGCCTGGTAGGGATTTTGGTGATCTGTCTCAGCGGGCTCGGTGCAGCGTGGATGCAGCGCGGCAAATAGTAGCCGCGTGCTTCAGGCTGTACGGGCGGTAGGCGCAGCGTTGCGCTGCGAAGAGGGCATCACTGCGTGGCCATGAACTGCAGGATGCGGTCGCGCAGCCAGCGCTCGGCGGGGTCGTTGTCCTGGGCGCCGCTCCAGACCATCGACAGCTCGGCCTCGGTGATGTCGAACGGCGCCGGGTCGGCGCGCAGGCTGCCGTCGTCGGCGAGAGCGCAAGCGGCATAGTCCGGCACCGTGGCGATCAGCTCGGTGTTGCGCAGCAGGGCGCGCAGGCTACCGAACTGCGGCACCGCCAGCACCACCTTGCGGCAACGACCGATGCGTGCCAGATCGAGGTCGATGTTGCCGCTCATGTCACCGGAGAACGACACCATCACATGCGGGCGGGCGCAGTATTCGTCGAGGGTCAGCGGCCCCGGGCGGTCGTCGGCGCGCAGCACCCGTACGCCGATGTCGCGCAGCTTGCGGCGTTTGGCGGTGGCCGGTAGGTCGGTGGTATAGCTCACGCCTACCGAGATCTCGCCGCTGGCCAGCAAGCCGGGCATCAGCAGAAAGTTGGCCCGCCGCACTACCACGCTGATCTCCGGGGCCTCTTCACGCAGGGCCTGCAGCAGAGCCGGAAACAGGCCGAACTCGGCATCATCGGAAAGCCCCAGGCGGAACACGTTGCAGCTGTTGGCCGGGTCGAATTCGCGGGCGCGACTGATGGCGGCGGAAATCACGTCCATGGCCGGGCCAAGTTCGGCAAAGATCTGCAGGGCCCGTGGCGTGGGTTCCATGGCCCGGCCGTTGCGTATCAGCAGCGGGTCGTCGAACAGTTCGCGCAGGCGGGCGAGGGCGGCGCTGACGGTGGATTGGGTGATAAACAGCTTTTCGCCGACGCGGGTCAGGTTGCGTTCGATCATCAGGGCTTCGAACAGCACCAGCAGGTTCATGTCGACGCGGCGCAGGTCGTTGCGGTTCATGAGGGCTCGGCGTCCGGGGCAAAGGGTATGGCTGTGTATTGAAGCACGGTGCCGGGCCTTGTGCCTTGTATGGATGTGCCGGCCTCGTCGCGGGCTTGATCGCGAAGCGGTCGATACAGGCCAGTGCCTGACAGAGCCAGCCTATCAGGCTCCAACAGCCACTCTATTAGAACTCTGCCCAAGCTCGACTAGTCTTTCCCGTGGCCCCGCGAATTCCGCGACCGGGCAGCGCGTCAGCACCTGTGTGCAAGACCGTGGCCCCCCGGCGTGACAGCTTCGCAAGCCCCGTGTACACCTGATGAGGGGTAGTACGAGCCCACCCGCTCGGCTGAAAGAACACTGGCATAGACCGGAAATCTGGATAACCGACCCAAAGGTACCCGCAGATGTCGAACGAATCGAAATGCCCGTTCCATCAAACCGCAGGTGGCGGCACCACCAACCGTGACTGGTGGCCTGACCAGCTCAACCTGAGAATTCTTCACCAGCATTCCTCCAAGTCCAGCCCTGACCCGGACTTCGACTATGCCAAGGCGTTCAAGAGCCTCGACTTCCAGGCCCTGAAGAAAGACCTGACCGCCCTGATGACCGACTCGCAGGACTGGTGGCCGGCCGATTTCGGCCACTACGGCCCGCTGTTCATCCGCATGGCCTGGCACAGCGCCGGCACCTACCGCATTGGTGACGGCCGTGGGGGGGCGGGCTCCGGCCAGCAACGCTTCGCCCCGCTCAACAGCTGGCCGGACAACGTCAGCCTGGACAAGGCCCGGCGCCTGCTGTGGCCGATCAAGCAGAAGTACGGCAACAAGATTTCCTGGGCCGACCTGATCGTACTCACCGGTAATGTTGCCCTCGAATCCATGGGCTTCAAGACCTTCGGCTTCTCCGGCGGGCGTGCCGACGTGTGGGAGCCGGACGAAGACGTGTACTGGGGGTCGGAAAAGGAGTGGCTGGGCGGCGATACCCGTTACGGCAAGGATCAGGCCAAGGCGCAGGCGCCAGGGCAGGGTGACCTGGTGGCCGAGCCGGCCAAGCATGGTGAAGAGCAGAATCGCAACCTGTCGGCCGAGCGTAACCTGGAAAACCCGCTGGCCGCCGTGCAGATGGGCCTGATCTACGTGAACCCGGAAGGCCCGGAAGGTAACCCCGACCCCGTGGCCTCAGGCAAGGACATCCGTGAAACCTTTGGTCGCATGGCCATGAACGATGAAGAAACCGTGGCCTTGATCGCCGGTGGGCACGCGTTCGGCAAGACCCACGGTGCCGGCCCCGCCGACAACGTCGGCCCCGAGCCGGAAGCGGCAGGCCTGGAGATGCAGGGCCTGGGCTGGCACAACACGTTTGGCTCCGGCAAAGGCGGGGATACCATCACCAGTGGCCTGGAAGTGATCTGGACCTCCACCCCGACCCAATGGAGCAACGAGTACCTGAATAACCTGTTCGACTTTGAGTGGGAGCTGACCAAAAGCCCGGCCGGCGCGCACCAGTGGCGGCCGAAAGACGGCAAAGGCGCAGGCACGGTGCCAGATGCACACGATCCCGGTAAAAGGCATGCACCGTCGATGTTGACCTCCGACCTGGCATTGCGCTTCGACCCCATCTACGAGCCGATCGCCCGCCGTTTCAAAGACAACCCTGACCAGTTGGCGGATGCGTTCGCCCGTGCATGGTACAAGCTGATCCACCGCGACATGGGCCCGCTGGCGCGCTATCTGGGCCCGGAAATGCCCAATGAAGAGTTGCTGTGGCAAGACCCGTTGCCCAAAGCTGACCCATCCACGATCAGCGAGCAAGACATCGCGACACTCAAGGCCAGAATCCTGGCCTCGGGTTTGAGCGTGGGCGAACTGGTCTCCACCGCATGGGCATCCGCGTCGACCTTCCGCGGCTCCGACAAGCGCGGTGGTGCCAACGGCGCGCGTTTGCGCTTGGCCCCACAGAAGGACTGGGCTGCAAACCAGGGCGTGGACAAGGTGCTGGCGGCATTGGAGAAGATCCAGGGCGAGTTCAACAGCAGCGGCAAGAAGGTTTCCCTGGCTGACCTGATCGTGCTGGCCGGTACCGCGGCAGTCGAAAAAGCTGCCAAGGATGCGGGCTACAGCGGCAGCGTAGGGTTCCGCCCGGGCCGAGTCGATGCGTCGCAGGAGCAGACTGACGTCGAGTCGTTCGCCGTGCTGGAACCGCTGGCCGATGGCTTCCGCAACTTCACCAAGGCACGCTACAGCGTCAAGGCCGAGAAACTGTTGCTGGACAAGGCGCAGTTGCTGACCCTGACCGCGCCAGAGCTGACCGTGCTGATCGGTGGCCTGCGGGTGCTCGGTGCCAACCATGGTGGCAGCAAACTCGGGGTGTTCACCGACAAGCCGGGAACGCTGAGCAACGACTTCTTCCGCAACTTGCTGGATATGAGCGTGGAGTGGAAACCCACCTCGGCGGACAACGAGACCTTTGAAGGGCGCGACCGCAAGACCGGGCAGGTGAAGTGGAGCGGTAGCCGGGTCGATCTGGTGTTCGGTTCGCATGCGCAGTTGCGGGCGTTGAGCGAGGTGTATGCCAGCAGTGATGGGGGTGACAAGTTTGTCCGGGACTTTGTGGCCGCCTGGCAGAAGGTCATGGAGCTGGACCGCTTTGATTTGAAATAGCGTTGCCTGGCGGGGGGCGCTCAGCGCCCCCTTGGCCACTGGTTATTCCGCCAATTCCAGGTCGGATAGATACAAAAGTGTCCTCGTCGGTTCTGTTGCAATGCTTCTCAGGCGGCCGGCCTGAACAGCGTGCTCACAACGACAAGGAACCCCGACCATGCAAATGCCCAAGACCCTGAAAATCCGCAATGGCGACAAGGTACAACCAACCTTCTCCGCTCAGGAATACGCTGCTCGCCACGCCCGGCTGCGGGCCTATATGGCTGAGCAGGACATCGAGGCGGCAATCTTCACCTCGTATCACAACGTCAACTACTACAGCGATTTCCTCTACTGCTCGTTCGGCCGCCCTTATGCGCTGGTGATCACCCAGGACAAGGTGGTCTCGATCAGCGCCAACATTGACGGTGGGCAACCCTGGCGGCGCACGGTGGGCACTGACAACATCGTCTACACCGACTGGCAGCGCGACAACTACTTCGTCGCCATCCAGCAGGCGTTGCCGCTAGCCTCGCGCATCGGCGTGGAGTACGACCACCTGAACCTGCAGAACCACGGCAAATTCGCCGCCTGCTACCCCAAGGCCGAGCTGGTGGACATCGCTGCGCCGTGCATGCGTATGCGCATGATCAAGTCGGCCGAGGAGCAGGCGCTTATCCGTCACGGTGCGCAGGTGGCCGACATCGGCGGGGCGGCAGTGGTCGAGGCCTTGCGTGAGCATGTGCCCGAGTACGAGGTGGCACTGCATGCCACCCAGGCGATGGTGCGCGAAATTGCCAAACGCTTCCCCGACGCCGAGCTGATGGACACCTGGACCTGGTTCCAGTCCGGGCTCAATACCGATGGCGCGCACAACCCGGTCACCAGCCGTCGTGTGGGCAAGGGCGAGATCCTCAGCCTCAACTGTTTCCCCATGATCGCCGGTTATTACACTGCGCTGGAGCGCACCCTGTTCCTTGACCACTGCCCGGACGAGTACCTGCGCCTGTGGCAGGCCAACGTCGAAGTGCACGAAGCCGGGCTGCAACTGGTGCGCCCAGGCATGCGCTGCAGCGATATCGCCCGCGAACTGAACGAGATCTTCCTGCGCCACGACCTGCTGCAGTACCGCACCTTCGGGTATGGCCATTCGTTCGGCACGCTCAGCCATTACTACGGCCGTGAGGCGGGGCTGGAGCTGCGCGAGGACATCGATACCGTGCTGGAGCCGGGCATGGTGGTGTCGATCGAGCCGATGATCATGCTGCCTGAAGGGCGACCGGGGGCGGGCGGTTATCGCGAGCATGACATCCTGATCGTCAACGACAACGGCGCCGAGAACATCACCAAGTTCCCGTATGGGCCGGAGCACAACATCATTCGCAAATAAGCATCGGCGTCGGCTGCTTCGCGGGTGAACCCGCTCCTACAAAGATTTCACCGTTTTCGTAGGCGCGGGTTCACCCGCGAAAAGGCTGGCCCAGACAACAAAAGATCCCCGTATGACCACCAGACCCTGCCTCCAATTAAAAGAACCAGAGGGTACCCGTCATGTCCAGCACCACCCTTGACCCGTCCGCTATTGCCGGCCCCGCACACAACACCGAACGCCAGGCGCTGCGCAAGGCCGCCCGAGCCAGCTTCATGGGCAACTTCGTCGAGTGGTTCGACTACGCCGCCTACGGCTATCTGGCCACCATCATCGCCGCCACCTTCTTCCCGCAAACTGACAAGACCACCGGCCTGCTGGCTACCTTCGCGGTATTCGCGTTGTCTTTCCTGGTACGCCCGCTGGGCGGTATTGTCTGGGGCCATTTCGGCGACCGACACGGTCGGCGCAACGCGTTGTCGTGGTCGATCCTGATCATGTCGGTATCCACCTTCTGCATCGGCTTGTTGCCGGGCTATGCGCAGATCGGGCTGTGGGCGCCGGCCTTGTTGTTGCTGATCCGCCTGGTGCAGGGTTTTTCCGCCTCGGGTGAGTATGCCGGGGCCGCTGCGTTCCTGGCCGAGTACGCGCCGCCTGGGCGGCGTGGCTTGTACACCAGCATCGTGCCGGCCAGCACGGCAGCGGGGTTGTTGTTCGGTGCGGCGTTCGTCGCGGTGCTGCATGAGCTGCTCAGCAGTGAAGCCCTGCATGAGTGGGGCTGGCGCCTGCCGTTTCTGCTGGCGGCGCCGTTCGGCCTGGTAGGGCGCTATATCCGCATGAGCCTGCAGGACACGCCCAAGTTCCTGGAGATGGAACAGCGCCTGGAAACCAAGGCCGGCATGGCTACGACGCCGCTGCGCGAACTGCTGGGCCAGCACCGGCGCAGTCTGGCGATCGGCATAGGTGTCACCTGCCTGAATGCGGTTGCGTTCTACCTGTTGCTCAGTTACATGCCGACCTACCTGTCCAGTGAAATGGGCATGAGCGAGCGGGATTCGTTCATCGCCTCGACGGTGTCGCTGGCCACCTATATCGGCTTGATCTTCCTGATGGGACGGTTGTCCGACCAGTTTGGTCGCAAGACCATGCTGGTGGTGGCCTCGCTGTTGTTCCTGGGGTTGACCGTGCCGTTGTTTCGCCTGCTGGACGGCCAGCCGCTGCTGGTGATTCTGGCCATCCAGATCCTTTTCGGTGCGATGCTGGCGATGAATGACGGGACCTTGCCGTGCCTGCTGGCCGAAATCTTTCCGACCCGGGTGCGCTTCAGCGGGTTTGCCTTGAGCTTCAATGTGGCCAATTCGTTGTTTGGCGGGACTGCGCCGTTCATCGCCACCTGGTTGATTCAGGTGACGGGCAGCAAGCTTGCCCCGGCAGGATACTTGCTGGCGGCAGCACTGGTGGCGCTGGTGGCCATGCTGATGTGTCGGGAGACGGCGCACGCGGCCCTTGAAGATTAGTTGACCTGCACTGGCCCCTTCGCGGGCAAGCCCGCTCCTACAACGGCCTGTGTCGGACCACCGATGTGCGTGTAGGAGCGGGCTTGCCCGCGAAGAGGCCAGCCAAGCCAGTACATGACCCCATTCAATGGAGAGAGGCCTGCCGCCGCTCCCCTAAAGGCGACAGCCCGAAGAACCGGCTATAACTCTTGGAGAAATGCGCAGGCGAACTGAAGCCGCAAGCCAGCGCTACCTCACGGACTTGCACGTCACTGCGCAGCAGTAACTCCCGCGCCCGCGACAGCCGCAGCTCCAGGTAGTACTGGCTGGGCGTGCGCTGCAGGTACTTGTGGAACAGCCGCTCCAATTGGCGCACGGTCACTTCGTTGAGGCTGGCCAGTTCCTCCAGCCCCAGCGGTTCCTCCAGATTGGCCTCCATGATCGCCACCACCTGGCTCAGTTTGGGCTGGGCGCTGCCGAGCAGGGTGCGCAGCGGCACACGCTGGCGCTCACGTTCACCGCGTACGCGGTCGCACAGCAACAGTTCGGCGGCCTTGGCCGCGATGTCCTGGCCGCCCGTGTCCCGGGCCACCAGTTGCAACATCATGTCCATGGCCGCCACGCCGCCTGAGCAGGTGTAACGGTCGCGGTCCAGTTCGAATAGCTGGCTGGAGATCACGATACCGGGGAAGTGCGCCTGCAACGTCGGCAGGTCTTCCCAGTGGATGGTGCAGCGGTAACCCTTGAGCAATTCGGCCTTGGCCAGCAGGTAACTACCGGTGCAGATACCGCCCAGCGGCAAGCGCTGGCGGGCCAGTTGGCGCAACCAGTCGATCAGTGGGCGGTTGCTACGGCTTCGGTCGATCGGGTTGGCGCCGACCACCAGCAAGGCATCCAGCGCGGGGGCGTTGGCGATGTTGTAGTCGGGCAGTACGCGCATGCCGTTGCTGGCCACCACCGGCGCGTCGTCTGCGGCGATCAGTACACTGCGATACAGTGGCTTGCGCGCGGCCAGGTTGGCCATGCGCAGGGTCTCCACCGCGGACGCAAGGCCGATGGTGGTGAAATTGGGCAAAATCAGGAAGCCAAAGGTCTTTGCCGAACAACCCTTTACAATAGACGGCGATAGGTTTGCAGAAGCGGGGTGGACCATTGCGCTGTTCCTGTGCAAGCTGAGGCCTGGTTGGTCAGGGGCAGTGAGAAAGCAGAGCCTCGCGTGGTTCTTGTTGTTATGTGTCGTTGCGGGGTCGATCATACACCCCGGATGCAGCGGCCAGGAATGGCCCCGCCGGCTGGCAGGGCCGACAGTGATTGCACAGAGAAGGTGAGCGTCAGTGAACCCCGAATCCATGCTGGCGGGCTTGTCAGGCTACGCCATGCCCCCCGAAGCGATACAGGTGCTGCCCGATGCCAAGGCTTACCGCGCCTGCCTGTTCGAGCGCATCCGTACGGCGACTCGGCGCATCGTGATTGTCGCGCTGTACCTGCAAGAGGACGAGGCTGGCCAGGAAGTGCTGGATGCCTTGTACCAGGCCAAAGCCGCGCGGCCAGGCCTGGAGATCACCATTGTGGTCGACTGGTTCCGCGCCAGGCGCGGGCTGCTGGGGGCCGGGCGTCAGCCGGGCAATGCCGCCTGGTACCAGGCCCAGCGCCAGTTGCGCGGGCTGGATATCGCCATCCATGGCGTGCCAGTGCAGACCCGCGAACTGTTCGGGGTGTTGCACCTCAAAGGCAGCATCATCGACGATTGCGTGATCTACACCGGTGCCAGTCTGAACAACGTCTACCTGCATCGTTTCGACCGCTATCGCCTGGATCGCTACCACCTGTTCCAGTCACCGGCACTGGCTGATGCCATGGTCGGCCTGGTGCAGCGTTTGCTGCATCACACTGCCACACCGCGCCTCGACCTGCCGGCGCCACCTTCTACCCGCAGCTTGCGTGGCGACATTCGGCGCTTGCGCGCACGGCTGCGGCGCATGGCCTACGAGGTACCGGCCAGCGTGACGGGGCAGGGCCTGCAGGTGATCCCGCTGCTGGGTGTGGGCCGTGGCAATCCACTGAACCGGGCGCTGTGCGCCTTGCTGGCAGTGGCGCGCACGCAGATCATCATCAGTACGCCGTATTTCAACCCGCCGCAGGTCGTGATGCGCGAGCTTGACCATGCCCTGGCGCGGGGGGTTGGGGTGGAACTGATTGTCGGTGACCGCACCGCCAACGACTTCTACATCGCCCCTGGCGAACCGTTCAGTGCCAGTGGAGCATTGCCCTATCTGTATGAGGACAACCTGCGCGCCTTCGCCCGCCGCCGCCACGCCGCGATTGCCAGTGGCCAGCTGCAAGTACGCATCTGGAACGATCCTGGGCATACCTTCCATGCCAAGGGCGTGTGGATCGACCAGCGTTATTCGCTGCTGACCGGCAACAACCTGAACCCGCGCGGGTTCAACCTGGACCTTGAGAACGGCCTGCTGATCGACGACCCGCAGGGTCAATGGCTGGCGCCACGGGAAGCAGAGTTGACCGAACTGCGGCGCTTTGCGCCGAGAATCGGCTCGGCAGAGGCGCTGGGGGCGAAGGCCGAACATCCCAAGCAAGTGCGCAAGTTTCTGCGCCGGTTGCGCTACAGCCGGTTGGAACCGTTGATCAAACGGGTGCTCTGACGGCGCCTGGACTGGCCCTGTCACCGGCAAGCCAGCGACAGGGCCAGAGTGGTGCGCACTGCGCATTGATGTCATTATGATATTGCTGCCCGCGGCCCTTTGTCAGGGCCTGGATTACAATGTGCAGGCAACCGTGCAAGGCCCCTCTGAACGTGATCACGATCGCATACAGTCGGGCCTTTTCCCGTTAACCAGACAGGCCAATGCGTATATGGCGTTAGATCCACCCACGATGCTGACTATTTCAGTCGCTTTGGCCGCTGCGGCCGCCTTGTACCTGGCGATTGAATGGCGCAGTGTGCGCGAACCCTCGTTGCTGTACTGGAGTGCGGGTTTCGCCACGATTACGGTTGGTAGCACCCTGGCATTGTTGCGCGGGGTCGGCTTGCTGTTCATCGGTATCTGGTTCGCCAATGGCTTGCTGGTGGTGGCCCACGTGTTTTTCCTGATCGGCGTACTGCGCTTCACCCAGGAGCGCTTGTCACGCGCCTGGCTGATGATCGTGGTGGTCTGGTTCGCCTTGCTGCTGCTGCCCGTGGGCCCGCAGTGGTCGAAGGTGATGCTGATGGTCAACTCGCTGTTGGTGGCCTCGCTGACGCTCAAGGCCAGCTTCCTGCTGCGGCCACATGGCAAATCGCTGAGCGTCGGGGCCGTGCAACTGCGCTATGTGTTGCTGATCCATGGGCTGTTCTATGTGGCCAAGGCAGCCATCGCGATCACGCCAGGCACGCTGATTGACCTGGCGACCTTTGGCGGGCTGATCATTCAGGTTTCGCTGGTGGAAGGCGCGATGGCGATCATGCTGATTGCCTTGTCGATGACCGGCACCGTACGTTATCGGCGTGAAGAGCGCATTGCCCGGCTGGCAGCCCGTGACCCGCTGACTGCGCTGTACAACCGGCGTGCACTGAAGGTGCGGGCGGGGCATTTCTTCAAGGACGTGAGCCCGGCGCAGCCCGGGGCATTGCTATTGATCGACATCGACAACTTCAAACTGGTCAACGACCTGCACGGGCATATAGCCGGCGACCGATTGCTGATTGCCTTGAGCGAGATGATTCGTACGGCGCTGCCCGAGCGCTCGCTGGCGGCGCGGTTGGGCGGGGATGAGTTCGTCATCTTGCTGAGTGGCGCGAGCAGTGAACGGGTCATGGAACTGGGGAGTGGGCTGCGTGAGCAGTTCCAGCATTACGCCGACAAGACCGTGCCTACGCCCCAGGCGGTTACCTTGAGCATTGGTGCCAACGTGTTCGATCAGCCGCCGGCGAGCCTGGCGGCGTTGATCGAGCAGGGGGATGTGGCGCTGTACCAGTCCAAACGTGGGGGACGCGACAGCATTCGGTTTTTCGAGCGGGCGATGGTTGAACTCCGCCAGTGAGCGAGCCACCTGGGTGGCTGAGCTTTCATGAAACCCATGTGGGTGATCCGTACAGGCGCACCCGTCACCCGGCCCCCGCCTTTGACGGGCATCCACGCCCGTCATCAGCAAAACAGCGTGGTCAGGTTGCCACCTGATAGCACGGCACATACTCCGCGCCACCGGGCAGCTTCATCCGGTGCTGGTCGACGAATGCCTGCAGCAGCCGGCCCAGCGGGTCCAGTACGGCGCTGTCGCCGTGGATCTGATACGGCCCGTGTTCCTCGATCAGGCGGATGCCCTTGTCCTTGACGTTGCCTGCGACAATGCCGGAAAACGCCCGGCGCAGGTTGGCCGCCAGTTCATGGGGCGGCAGCTCGCGGCGCAAGTCCAGTTCAGACATGGCCTGGTGGGTCGGGTCGAACGGTCGCTGGAAGCTCTCCTCGATCTTCAGCAGCCAGTTGAAGTGGAAGGCATCGTTGCGCTCGCGGCGGAACTGCTTGACCGCTTTGAGGCCGTCGACCATGTGCCGGGCGACTTCCGCCGGGTCGTCGATGATGATTTCGTACAGGCGATGGGCGGCTTCACCCAGGGTGGCGCCGACGAAAGCGTGCAACTGTTGCAGATAAGGCTCGGCGCTGCGCGGGCCGGTAAGCACCACCGGGAACGGCAGGTCCTCGTTGTCCGGGTGCATGAGGATGCCCAGCAGGTACAGGAACTCCTCCGCTGTGCCGGCCCCGCCCGGGAAGATGATGATGCCGTGGCCGACACGCACGAAAGCCTCCAGGCGCTTTTCGATGTCAGGCAGGATCACCAGTTCGTTGACGATCGGGTTGGGCGCCTCGGCGGCGATGATGCCGGGCTCGGTGAGGCCCAGGTAGCGGCTGCCATGCATGCGTTGCTTGGCGTGAGCGATGGTGGCGCCCTTCATCGGGCCTTTCATCACGCCCGGGCCGCAGCCGGTGCAGACATCCAGCTTGCGCAGGCCCAGTTCGTGGCCGACCTTCTTGGTGTACTGGTATTCCTCGGTGCTGATCGAGTGGCCGCCCCAACACACCACCATCTTCGGCTCCACGCCCGGGCGCAAGGTGCGCGCGTTGCGCAGCAGGTGGAAAACGTAATCGGTGATGCCCTGGGAGCTTTCCAGGTCGATGCGCTGGCTGGCCAGCTCGCTTTCGGTGTAAACGATGTCGCGCAAGGCGCTGAACAGCATTTCACGGGTGCTGGCGATCATTTCGCCATCGACGAAGGCGTCGGCTGGGGCGTTCAGCAGCTCCAGGCGTACGCCGCGGTCCTGTTGGTGGATACGCACCTCGAAGTCCTTGTAGGCCTCAAGGATGGTCTTGGCATTGTCGACATGGGCGCCAGTGTTGAGGATTGCCAGGGCGCACTGGCGGAACAGTGTGTAAAGGCTGCCGGTACCGACTTCACTCAGTTGCTGCACTTCACGTTGTGACAGCGTCTCCAGGCTGCCTTTGGGGCTGACGGATGCATTGATGACATGGCGTTGAGGCATCTAAGTCTTTCCTGTGCGGGTAAAACATCCTTCTTTGACACCACCATACCGAGAAATGTGGGCGGCAACGAGGGGGGCGTGGAAAAACCTTGAGACCGAGCTGCCTGCTTCGCGGGTAAACCCGCTCCTACAGGGTACTTGCCGTCTTCAGGGCAGCACCCACCTGTAGGAGCGGGTTTACCCGCGAAGCAGCCAACCCGGTCTCGAATCAGCCCAACAGCTTCTGCACCCCCAGGGTAATCGCCAGCCCCCCGCCAACCAGCCACAGGTTCAGAATCGCCCCGGTAGCCAGCGCCCGTGGCCCAGCCTGGCGAATCTGGCTGAAGCGCGTTTCCATTCCCAGCGCGGTCATGGCCATGGTCAAGGCAAAGGTGTCCAGGCTGTTCACTGCCTGGGTCACGCTGCCGGGCAGCACGTGCAGCGAATTCACCAGGACCAGTGCCAGGAAGCCGAAAGCGAACCAGGGCATGGTAATGCGCCCGTTGCCCTGCGCCTGGCCAGCCTTGCGCGAACGGCTGATCCACAGGCCCACCACCAGCAGTACCGGTACCAGCAGCATGACCCGGGTCATCTTGACGATGGTGGCGACGTGCGTGGCTTCGGGGCTGACATTGCTGGCCGCGCCTACCACCTGAGCCACTTCGTGGACAGTGCCGCCCAGCAACAGCCCGGCGCCCATGGTATCCAGATGCAGCCAGCCGGCATTGATCGCCAGTGGGTAAAGGAACATCGACAAGGTACCGAACAGCACCACGCTTCCGACTGCCATGGCGCTTTTATGGGGGGCGCTGCGCAGCGCCGATTCGAATGCCAGCACGGCGGCCGCGCCGCAGATGGCGCTACCCGCGGCGGTCAGCAAGGCGGTATCGCGGTCGAGCTTGAACACCTTCATGCCACACCACAGGCCGATCAGCAGGGTACTGGTGACTACCAGCACCGATACGATAAGCCCCGACCAGCCGACTTCGGCAATTTCCTGCAGGCTTACCCGCAAACCAAAGAACGCCACGGCGATACGCAACAGGCCGCGAGCGGAAAAGTTGATACCGGCTGCCCAGCTTGCCGGTACACCGTCACGCAGCGCGTTGCCATACAAGGCACCTGCGACGATACCCACGATCAGCGGGCTGATGCCCAGGTTGGCGATAGCGGGCATGGCCGCCAGTTGCGTGACTGCGACCGCGAACAGCGCGACGAACAGAATGCCATTGAGCCGCCCTCGGGTGGAGAGGGTAGGGGCAAAGGCGGGGTTGGACGGAACCGTGGCCATGTGAGTCCTCCGGAAAAGGTGTTTCGACAAGGCCTACGTTAATCTGGTTATAAGCTTATAAAAAATCGTAATTTAGGATGGCAAATATCCGAATAGCTGATATTTTTGAAGAATGACCCCAGAGCAACTGATAACGTTCGCCACGGTTGCCGAACACGGCAACATCAGCCATGCGGCCCAAGCCCTGCACCTGTCGCAGCCGGCGGTGTCCGGCCAGCTCAAGCTCTTGCAAGAGGCGTTTGGCGAACCCCTTTACCAACGTGCCGGTCGCGGCGTGCGGCTGACAGCGGCCGGTGATCAGTTGCTGGCGCATGCCGAGCGCCTGCGCGAAACCTTCCGCCAGGCCCAGGCGCTGCGCGAGGCCATGCGCGGGCTGGAGCGCGGCACATTGCGTGTTGGCGCCAGTACCACACCCGCCAGTTACCTGCTGCCTTACCTGATCGCCGATTTTCACGGGCGTTATCCGGATGTGCTGGTCAGCACCTCGCATGGCAACACGGCGGAGATCGTCGCCGCCCTGGACAGTGTCGATATCGCCCTGATCGAGGGGCCGCCCGGGCAGGAGTTGCCGTTGGGTACGCAAGTCACGCCGTGGCGCGAGGACGAGATCGTGGCAATTGTGCCCCGTGGGCATCCCTTGGCAGGCAGTGGCCCGCAGACGCTGGCGGAACTCGGCGCCTACCCGTTGGTGCTGCGTGAAAGCGGCTCGGGTGTGCGGCAGATCGTCGAGCGGGCGTTTGCTCGTGATGGCGTGGCGATGCGTGTGGCGCTGGAGATCGCGGGCGTTGAAGGGGTAAAAGAGGCGGTCCGCGCCGGGATGGGGGTTGGCTTTGTGTCGGCGATGTCCATTCGTCATGAGGATGGGGCGCTGCACCGGTTGCAGGTTGCGCCGCAGGCGCTGGTGCGGCGTTTCTCCATTCTGTTGCCGCATGGGGCTACGCCTTCGCGGGCTGCCTCGCGGTTTCTTGAATTATGTGTTGCCATGCAAGAGGTGGGTTGATTGTAAAGGTCTCTTCGCGGGCGCGATCCAAAACGTTTTGCAATAAAAAACAAGGAGTGTTGACATCTGGCATAGTGATATTGGTACAGAGACGTTCTGTGGGCTTGTATGCTTTGCAAGGCAGCCTTCGGTATCAAGTTAGCAACGGAGCCCCGGATGGATTTTTCTGCCCACAAAGGCACCACGTCGATCAGCCTCGTGCGGGACGCACTTCAAGGAGCAGAACTGCGTGGCCTGGATGTTTCGACTGTACTCCGCCACGCACATATTGATCCGCTGTTGCTGGCCCAAAACTATGCCAGGGTACCTGCTGGTACGTTCTCCAGATTGTGGATTGCGTTAGCGGATTTGCTCGACGATGAGTTTTTTGCGGCAGACAGTCACCCCCTTCGCAGAGGTAGCTTCAAGCTGATGGCTCAGTTGGCCCTCGGCTGCGACACCCTTGGACAGGCGCTCAAACGGATTCTGGCGTTTCTCAGGACTGCCCTTGATGACATCTACGGGGCGGTGGAATGCGAGGGAGAGCATGCTGCAATTATCATTCATGATCATGGTGAGTTGCGAAGGGTGTTTTGTTACGGTGCCTGGCTGGTGCTCGTGCACGGCCTGCTTTGCTGGCTGTGCGACCGGCGCATCCCTATTTTGAAGTTATCGATGCGTCCTCCTCGGCCGGTGGACGACAGCGACTATCGAATGCGCTTTTGTGAGGAAATCGAGTGGAGGGCCGATAGAACCACCGCTGTTTTCGAGAAGAGCTTTCTGGAGTACAAGGTTTGCCAAACACCTGGTTCTCTTCCTGCCTTTTTAAAAGGAACGCCAAGTAACTTCCTTGTGAAATACCGTAACGACGACAGTACGAGCATTATGATCCGGCGGCGATTGAAACTGCTCCCTCCCCACACCTGGCCTGAACTCGATGAGCTCGCACGCGACTTGAGCATGTCCAGTTCCACCCTGCAACGAAGGCTCTATGCTGAGGGTTTCACCTACCAACGGCTCAAAGACAATCTCAGGCGGGATATTTCCATCAGTCTGCTGTGCCGGGCAGGTATGACAGTGGATGGCGTTGCGTCAGAGGTTGGCTTCATTGAGACCAGTGCGTTCCACCGGGCATTCAAGAAATGGACGGGTATCACCCCTGGTGCTTACAGACGCTCGTTGCGTAGCCATCGAGGGAACTAGTCCTCTGCGCGTGGGCTGATCACACTCAGTCTGAAGCCATCGGGCTTCCAAAACTGCCCGTTCCGGTCAAGCAGAATGATGCCATTGGGCATGGTTGGCGCTTGCCATAAGGCCTACGATTTTCCTCGGGCGCCGTCTAGTTGGTGCTTCTCAACTCTCCCGACTCACACCCGGAACCATGCGTACCTGTGCGTGTGGTCGAGTTGTGCCGGATCGCTATACGTATGTGGACTTCAAAAACACAACAATAAGATTGAAGGAGACACGGTATGAGTTCTTTGAATATGTACACGTTGACCGAAGAGTCGAAGTTCAACCGCTTTCATGGAATTATTCTGTTCTGGTGCGTGTTGATTCTGATTATCGATGGTTACGACTTGGCAGTGGTGGGGGCTGCCCTGCCAGCCATCATGGCCGATATGCAAATTGACGCAACCAGCGCCGGGGTAATGGCTGGCTCAGCATTGTTTGGGACAATGCTGGGCGCCATTTTTTTAGGCACATTGGCAGATCGAATTGGCCGGCCGAAAATGATCGCGATGTGTGTAGCGCTGTTCAGCGTTTTCACCGCTGCGGCAGGGTTCACTGACAGCCCGCTGACCTTCAGTATCATGCGCTTTATCGCCGGCTTGGGAATCGGCGGTGTGTTGCCCATCTGTACGGCGCAGATGGGTGAGTTCTCACCCTTGAAAGTTCGCACCCGGCTGGTGACCATCGTTTTCGCAGGCTATTCGGTGGGGGGGATTCTGGTAGCGCTGACGGGTAAACAACTGATCGAAAGCTACGGTTGGCAATACGTGTTTTACGTGGCAGTCCTGCCAGTGGTTTTGATTCCTTTCATTCTCAAGACAATGCCCGACTCTATCGGCTTTATGTTGAAGCAGGGTCGACAAGACGAGTTGAAAGTCATCGCGCGTCGCCTTCGTCCTGACCTTGTGATCAAGGATGACACGCAGCTCGTTGGCAATCCGCAGATTATCTCTGCTCAAGACAAGCCGGTACGAAGCCTTTTCCTGGAAGGCCGTGGATACAGCACGGTCATGATCTGGATGGCATTCATGACCGGGCTGTTCATGGTGTATGCACTCAATTCGTGGCTCACCAAGTTGATGGCCATGGCGGGCTTCAGCCTCGGTTCAGCCCTGAATTTCGTCATCGTGTTCAACCTCGGTTCGATCTTCGGTGCAATTCTGGGTGGATGGCTTAGCGACAAATTCAGCATCAAGCACGTCTTGGTGGTGTTCTATGTAGTGGGCGCGGTCGCACTCACCTTGCTGGGATATACCCGCTCCACCGAACTGCTCTTTGTCGTCGTGTTCATCGTGGGTGCCTCGACCCTTGGCACCCAGCTTCTGGCCTATGCATACGCCGGCGATTTCTATCCCTCCACCATCCGCTCGACTGGTGTCGGTTTTGCATCGGGGGTCGGTCGCGTCGGGGCGATTGTCGCACCTGTTTTGATTGGTGCCTTGGTGTCGATGGCGTTGCCGCTGGAGCAGAACTTCATGGCAATCGCGCTCGCCGGCCTGATAGGGGCTGTTGCAGTGACCATGATCAATCAATCTCGCTCGGACTCGGCTGTAGTGAGGAAGAAGGCCACGGTTGCCCACGAGCTGACCTGACCGTAATTCTGAGAGACAGGTTCCACGTATGCTTATTGATCGTTTGCGCAAATCACCGGTAGGTTTGGACGAAACAGCCCGTTTGATCGACTGGGCAATTGTCTCACGTCGGAGCATCAGGTCGTTCCTCCCAACCCCAGTTCCGCTAGAGGAAATCGAAACGATGCTGAACGTTGCTCGCTTTAGCGCAACAGGCGTCAACCTGCAGCCCTGGAACGTGCATGTTGTTACCGGTGATATGAAGGCACGGTTGTCCGCAGCACTTGCTGAGGTTGATGACCATCCGGCTGATGACCAACGCTTTTCTGATCCCTACGCGTATTACCCCAGGGAGTGGACATCTCCCTACATCGAACGGCGCAGGGAGGTAGGGTGGGGGCTCTATAGCCTGTTGGGCATCAGTCGAAGCGATAAACAAAGGATGCACGAGCAACACGGCCGGAATTATCGCTTCTTCGGGGCGCCTGTTGGCCTGTTCTTCACGATTGACCGCGTGCTCCAGGAAGGGAGTCTGCTGGACTATGGCATGTTCCTGCAAAGCCTCATGATTGCCGCACGGGGAAGAGGCTTGCACACCTGCCCGCAGGCAGCATTCCTTAAATATCACAGCATCATCACTGAAATGCTGGAAATACCGAAGAGCCAAATGCTTGTCTGTGGGATGAGCTTGGGTTACGCCGATGATGGCAGCATTGAGAACACGCTGGTTACTGGCCGTGAACCCGTGCGTGCATTCACTACCTTTCACTCTGAATAAAAACCTGGCATCCGCCCTGTCCACGTTTGGCGTCGGGCAGGGTGATGCTGTTTCGATCATTCCGCTAAAGCGGGCCTTAACCCATTTGTAGGACTGGCATTGCATGGGGCGCTTCGCTGCGGTCCATGCTCAAGCACACAACAAGAACAAGGTGCCTGTGATGTCTATTGCTTTTAAAAAACCGTTGGCTTGTTCAGCAGCACTGCTGGTCGCGCCTTATGCTTCTGCCGCGTTCGTGGAAGACTTCAAAGGCAGTCTCGAGCTCCGAAACTTCTACTATAATCGCGATTTTCGCAATGACGGTGCCACTCAGTCCAAGCGCGATGAGTGGGCGCAAGGCTTTATTTTGAACCTGCAATCCGGTTTTACAGAAGGACCGGTGGGCTTCGGTATTGATGCGATGGGCTTGCTGGGGGTGAAGCTTGATTCCAGCCCGGACAGAACAGGATCAGGGCTGCTGGCCTACGATTCCGACAGGAATGTTGAGGATGAATACGGCAAGTTCGTGGCCACCGCCAAAGCAAGGATGGGCAAGACGGAATTGAGGATAGGGGGAGTAAACCCTCTGATGCCGCTACTCTGGAGTAATAATAGCCGCCTACTGCCTCAGATCTTTCGCGGTGGCTCGCTGACCGTCAACGACATCGATAAATTGACGGTAACGGCTACAAGGGTCAACGCAGTGAAGCAGCGTAATTCCACCGATTTCGAATCACTCACAGCCACTGGCTATGCCCCGGTTGAGGCGGATCACTACAACTACCTGGCATTTGACTTCAAGCCTGCGAAGGACATGACCTTCAGTTTGCACGCCGCCGAACTTGAAGATCTCTATAAATCCTACTTCGCCGGCATTAAAGTCATCAAGCCGTTGTGGGAAGGCAATGTGATCGCGGATGTTCGCGTGTTCGATGCCAGCGAGACGGGCTCCAAAAAACTGGGTGAGGTGGACAACAGAACGCTGAGTAGCTACTTCGCCTACAGCATCAAGGGGCACACCATCGGCGGCGGTTACCAGAAGGCTTGGGGCGACACCTCGTTTGCGTTCGTAAACGGCGCGGATACCTATTTGTTCGGCGAATCGCTGGTCAGTACATTCACTGCCCCTAACGAGCGAGTGTGGTTTGCGAGATACGACTTTGATTTCGCTGCTTTGGGTGTACCGGGCTTGCTGTTCACCACCCGGTACATGAAAGGTGATGATGTCGATCCTGATCTGTTGACGAGCCGCCAAGCCGCTTCACTCCGCCTCAACGGGGAGGAGGGCAAAGAATGGGAGAGGGTCACTGATATCTCTTATGTCATTCAGAGTGGGCCGGCGAAGGGTGTTTCGTTCCAGTGGCGTAACTCCACGAACCGCTCGACCTACGCTGACAGCGCTAATGAAAATCGCTTGATCATGCGCTACACCTTCAACTTTTAAATAGCGAAATGGGCCGGCCCTCTGGAGCCGGCCCTTTGTTATTCGCTCCGGAAATCTCCTGCCAGATTAAGGGGAGTGCGTGGGCATTCGGATTCGCCCATGGCCGCAAACGTTCCGGTGAGGGCAATGTCGGAAAGGTCACGCGCGTTGAGGTGCTTGGGCATGCCTTGACAGGGGCGCCGACTGGACGATCCATCCTGGATTGCTCGCAAGGCAGTGCGCCACTGTTCTTAGGCGCAAGCGAAGGAGGCGGCTATGGTTCAAGAAATCCCGATACGCCAGTGTTTAGTGTTATGGTATAACATCATTTGCCATAAGGCAGACGCAGATCTTGCCTTCTTCATCTGTGCGCCAATACACACTCAACCCCGCGTCAGGAACCTCCATGCGATTCACCCCAGCCTCGTTCGCCATCTTCACGGCAATGTTCACACCTGAAATCCTCGCCGAACAGACCGGTACCTCCACCATCGTCCTCGGTGAAGTGAATATCACCCAAACGGCCGGTACAGCCTTGAGCACTGAAAATGTGCTTACGTCGGTCGACGTCCTGGGCGGCGACCAGGTGCGAGACAAAAATGTGATGAACAGCTGGCAGTTGTTGGGGCAGATGCCGGGCATCCAGCTGACCGAAACGGGGCAAGGTGCCGAGTCCGGCAAGGTCACCTTCCGCGCGTTCAATGGTGAGGGCTACATCAACGGCATCAAGACCCTGATCGACGGTGTGCCGAGCAACGTCAACAGTGGCAACCAGCGCTTCATCGATATGATCTTCCCGCTGGACATCGAGTACATCGAGGTGGTGCGCGGTACCAACGATCCGCGCTATGGGCTGCACAATATCGGCGGCAACATCAACTTCGCGACCCGCCAGGGGGGGAACTATGTCGATAGCCGTGTGACTTACGGCAGCTTCGATACGCGCGAAGTGCAGTTGGCGGTCGGGCACGAGGAGGGGAATTTCGCCCAGAACTATATCCTCGCCAAGCAAGACAGCAACGGTTACCGCGACCACAGCGAATCCAACAAATACACGCTCGGCGGCAAGTGGTTCGTCAGCAACGACGAACAAGACTTCCGTGTTGGCCTGATCGCTCGCCTGTACCACCACCAGGCCCAAGAGTCAGGCTTCCTCACCCGCGAGCAACTGCACGCCAGCCGTACCCAATCGCCGGCCAAGAACGCCAATGATGGTGACGATCGTGACATGAAGCAGCTGAGCCTGCACGCCGACTGGCAGCTCGACGACGACCTGAGTCTGAGCAGCAAGCTGTACTACAACAGCTACAACGATGATCGAACCATCACGTTCACCGATTACCAGCCCGGCAACGCGCCACGCCAGCGTCGGCAGTGGGATGAACAGCAGCGAGGGATGCTCAGCAACCTGACCTGGCGCGCTGACGATCTGCTGACGCTGGATGGCGGCATCAACTACGAGGAGCAGGACAACCAGTATCGTCGCCTGCGCTACAGCTACGGGATCCCGACCGATTTCGACGCCACGCCGGCACGTGTGCAGAACGACGACACTTACACCCTGCGCAATATTGGCGGTTATGTGCAGGCGGTCATTCAGCCGACCGACGCGCTGAAGATCATTCCTGCCATGCGCGTCGACAAGTTTTCGGGTAACAGCGAAACGCTCGGCGGTGTCAAGGCATCCCTGCAGGATTATGGCTGGATCCGCCAGCCGAAGCTGAGCGTAATCTACAGCCTCACGCCCGAGATCGACCTGTACGCCAACTGGGGGCGTACCTTCCAGATTCTTACGGGCTCCGGCGGGCCAGCTTATAGGGTGCCAGGGCAAGCCTCGTACGACCCGTCGATCAACACCGGCAAGGAAGTGGGCATCAAGTTTCAGCCATTCCCGGGCGCTCAGGCGCGGGTTGCGCTGTGGCAGCAGGACGCGACCGATGAAGTCGCGAACATGCCCAGCACTGGCACCACGGTCGGCCTTGGCGAAACACGCCGGCGTGGCGTGGACATGCAGATCAGTGCGCAGCTGGACGATCAATGGACGGTATGGGCGTCCCACGCGATCCAGGAGGCCAAGGTGGTCAAGGCCTACGCTGCAAACGGCCAGTCATTGTCGGGCAAAGAGGTATTTTCCACCCCGCGCTACATCAGCAATGTGGGTGTCGACTACCGGTACAATGATGACTGGAAGTTCGGTGCGCAGGGGCGGGCGCAGGGCAGCTACTACATCGACGAGCTGAACGAGCAGGGTAAGTACGGCGGTTTCGTGGTCGTGGACGCCAGTGTCAGTTACCGTATTACCTCGTCGACCAGCGTCGACCTGCAGGTTAAAAACCTGTTTGACCGTGAATACGAATACGTCTGGTACGACAACTTCTTCTGGGGCGGCGACGACCAGGCGATGTTCTCGCCAGCACCTGGCCGCTCAGCGTTCGTGTCGATAAACATGAGCCTTTGACGGGAACCTCTTGAGGGCGAAACCTATCACCCTCAAGAGGTCTGCAGGATCTTAGGCCAGTTCACCTTGTGCTGCGAATGGCCAGTGCAGCTTAAGCCACTGCTGCCAGCTTGGCGCTGGTTTGCCGACGACGGTAGGCACTGTCACGGCTCGCCAGCCACCAGTACAGCGGCGAGGTGATCGCCAACCCTACCAGCCACGACAGGTCAGCCCCGTTGATGTGCTCGGAAATCGGCCCGACGTACAGCGGGGTGTTCATGAACGGTATCTGCACCACGATACCCACAGCGTAGGCGATCAGTGCCTGCGGGTTGTAGCGCCCATAGATCCCACCATCGACCTGGAAGATCGACTGGATGTCGTAGTCGCCTTTGTGAATGGCGTAGAAGTCGATCAGGTTGATCGCCGTCCACGGCACCAGCACTACCAGCAGTACCAGCACCATGTCAACGAAGTGACCGATGAAGTCTGCCGAAGCGAACACTGCCACCACGCAGCAGGCCGACAGCACGATCAGCGACAACACCGCCCGGCTTTTGGCGGTGGGGATCCAGCGGTAGGCGAAGGTTTGCACCAGGGTGATGATCGACAGCACCGCGCCATACAGGTTGAGGGCGTTATGGCTGATCACGCTGAGCAGGAACAGCACCAGCATGATCGGGCCGAGCGTGCCGGTGGCCAGCTTGACCGCGTCCATGGTGTCCATGCCGGCCGGGATCGCCAGCACGGCCACGGCGCCGAAGATGAATGACAGACTTGAGCCCAGGGCCGAACCCAGGTAGGTGGTCCAGAAGGTCGAACTGACTTTGACATCTGCCGGCAGGTAGCGCGAGTAGTCCGACACATAGGGCGCAAAGGCGATTTGCCACAACGCCGCCAGCGACACGGTGGCCAGCCAGCCGGCCAGGTTGAAGCTGCCACGGGTGAGGAAATCGTCGCTCTGCACATGGGTGAAGATGTAGCCGAAGCCGACCACGATACCGATGCCCAGTACCCAGGTGCCAATGCGATTGAGCACGTGGATGAAGCGGTAGCCGATGATGCCGATGATGCCTGAGCCCAGCGCACCGATGACGATGCCCACCGGTACCGGAACGGCGTCGACCACGCCATGCAGTGACTTGCCGGCAAGGACGATGTTGGAAGCGAAGAAGCCGATGTACATGACGCCGGCGATCACCACCACCAGCAGCGCGCCGAGGGTGCCGAACTGAGCGCGGCTCTGGATCATCTGTGGAATGCCCATTTGCGGGCCCTGGGCCGAGTGCAGGGCCATCAGCACCCCGCCGACCAGGTGGCCGACAAGGATGGCGACGATGCCCCATACCAGGTTCAGGTGGAACAGCTGCACACCCAGCGCGCCGGTGACGATGGGCAACGGCGCGATGTTGCCGCCGAACCAGAGTGTGAACAGATCCCTTACCTTTCCATGGCGGTCTTGCGGGGGCACGTAGCCGATCGTGTGTTTTTCTATCAGGGGTGCCGAATTGGCTGCACTGGTCATGACTGACTCCAAGGCAAGGTAGGGCATTGGGAACTGCCCGGGGGCGTGCCGGCGGTGGGCGACGCGTTCTTGTTGGAGCGATGATGAGGGGCGCGGGGATAACGAGAAATTAGTAAATATGTGCCCATAAGCGTTAAAAAAACTAAGGCTGACAAAAGCTTAAGCGGGTGACGGTAGCAAGGAGAGTGCCAGCTGGCTGAAGGCCTTGGGGTAGAGGGGCGGCGGGGGTGGCAACCGGATCACGGTGGGCTGGGCTGGTGCGATGTGCGCGTTTTCAGGGCAGATGAAAGGTTGCCTAGGCCGGCCCCTTCGCGGGTAAACCCGCTCCTACAGCAGGCGCGGGTTTACCCGCGAAGAGGCCGGCACAAGAGGAAACAGCTACATGGGGAGCAACCGATCCTGAAGCACTTCCTTCATCACCAAGGTCGAGCTCAAGCGTTTCACATTGGGAATACTGGTCAGGTGCTCGTCATACAGCTTCTGAAACGCCGGCAGGTCCTTGGCCACCACATGCAGCAGGTAATCCGGGTCGCCGAACAGCCGCTGCGCTTCGACAATCTGCGGGATCTGCGCCAGTGCCGTTTCAAAGTCCGCCACCGGCTGGCGGGTTACCTCGCGTAGCGTCACGAATACCAGCGCGGCAAAGTTCAGCCCAAGGGCGCTAGGTGCCAGCCGTGCGTGATAGCCCAGAATGGCTCCGGACTCTTCCAGTGTCTTCAAACGCCGATGGCAGGGTGACAGGCTGAGCCCTACGCGGTCGGCCAGTTCGGTTACCGACAGGCGCCCGTCTTTTTGCAGCTCGGCAAGGATTTTTCGATCAGTTCTATCCATTGGGAAGAATCTTCCAATTCATGAATGCTAAGGGGAAATATACGAAAGAAAATCCCCAGGCGAAATCCGTAATCTTTCGACATCCCAATGCAGTAGATAAGGAAGATTCAAGTGGCTATCAGTGTGCTGACGGCGTTCTGGGCTGTGTCGATGCTGTTCGTGATGACCCCGGGTGCAGACTGGGCCTATGCCATCTCTGCAGGTATGCGCGGTCGCTGGGTGATGCCAGCGGTGGCGGGGATGTTGTCGGGGCACTTCCTGGCCACGCTGGTGGTGGCGGCCGGGGTCGGCAGCCTACTGGCTGGTCACCCGTTGGCGCTGACCTTGCTGACCCTGGCGGGGTGCACCTATTTGCTGTGGCTGGGCGGCAACCTGTTGCTCAGCCCGGCATTGCCGGCGGCCGGGCAGGGTGGCGTGGGGGAGTCGGGCTCGCGCTGGGCGTTGAAGGGTTTTTGCGTCAGCGGCCTGAACCCCAAGGTATTCCTGCTGTTCCTGGCCCTGCTGCCGCAGTTCACCGACCCGCAGTCGAGCTGGCCCGTACCGTTGCAGATCTTGTTGCTGGGGCTGGTCCACCTGTGCAGTTCGCTGGTGATCTACACGCTGGTCGGCTATGGCGCCAAAGCTGTGCTCAGCACCCGGCCGGGAGCGGCAAAGCTGGTCGGGCGGGTGTCGGGGATGGCGATGATTACCGTGGCTCTGGGCTTGATAGCCGGGCAAATAAGCTGACTACGCGAGGCTGGTTTGGTTTGTCTTGGCCGTGTGGTTTTGAGCTTCGCGGCGCCGTTGATCGCCCATCGCGATGCAAGGTATCAGTGGCCGAGTACTTTCCCGAGCATCTGGCACACCTGTTCTGCCGAGTAGGGTTTGGCCAGGAAGGTGAACCCTTGGTGCCCGCCTTCGGCAATCGCATCGCTAAAGCCCGAAGTAAGGATCACCGGCAACTGCGGGCGCTGGCGGCGAAGTTCGCGGGCCAGTGCCAAGCCACCCATGCCGGGCATGACCACATCGGAAAACACCGCATCAAAATCACCTGCCGGGCCAGTCAACTGCGCCAACGCTTCTTCTGCCGAACGCGCATAGCTGACCCGGTAGCCGTGGTCCTCGAGGAACTGAGCCGTGAAGCTGCCCAGGTCGGGGTTGTCTTCTACCACCAGTATTCGTTGCCGCTCGCCCTGTACCTGCGCCTGGCTGCCGGCCGAGGCGTCTTCGGGCAAGGTCGCAGGTGAGTCCTCCTGCGGCAGGTACAGGGTAAAGGTGGTGCCCTGACCGGGGATGCTGTTCACCTGTACATCGCCCCCGGATTGCTTGGCGAAACCGAACACCTGCGACAACCCGAGCCCGGTACCTTCACCCGGGGCCTTGGTAGTGAAGAAAGGGTCGAAGATGCGCTCCATCAACTCGCTGGCAATACCGACCCCGTTGTCGCTCACCGATATCGCCGCGAATGGGCCTGGCAGTGGAGGCTGACCGCGCAAGGCCGGCAGGCACTGGTCGGCCTGCAGACGCAGCTGCAAGGCACCTTCACCCGCCATGGCATCGCGGCCGTTGAGCATCAGGTTGATCACCGCGGTTTCCAACTGGCTGAGGTCGGCGCGGATGTGGCAGGGCGCTTGCGGTAACTGCAGCTCGACCCGGATGCGCGCGCCAGTGACGGTGTCGAGCATGTCGGCCATGGCTTCCAGCCGTGGCCCGGCTTCGAACACCTGCGGGCTGAGGGCTTGGCGGCGGGCGAAGGCCAGCAGCTGGCCGGTCAGTTTGGCACCACGATCGACCGTATCGGATATGGTCTTGAGGTAGCGCTCGCGGCGCTCCTCGGCCAGGTTGGGGCGCTGCAGAAAGTGCAGCGACGAGCGGATGATGGTCAGCAGGTTATTGAAGTCGTGGGCTACACCACCGGTCAGCTGGCCAATGGCTTCCAGCTTCTGGGCCTGGCGCAGCACGGCCTCGGTGTGCAGCAACTGAGTGGTGCGTTCTTCGACACGATGTTCCAAGGTGGTGTTGAGCGCTTCAAGGGCCGCCATCGCTTCGCGCACTTCGGCATGGGCCTGGGCCCGTTGTATGTGCGCCCAGCATCGTTCGGTCACTTCGCTGATCAGTGTTTGCTCGTAGTCGGTCCATGCCCGGGGTACGCGGTCATGAATCGCCATCAGCGCGGTCAGTCTGCCACCCTTGATCAGTGGCATGCAGATGGTGGCCGTAATGCCGATGGCCTGAAAAGTCGCCGCCTCGTCAGTGGCGAGTTCGCGCAGGTTGTCATTGATCACCAAGGCCAGGCCGCTGCGCAGGCGGCTGACCGCCAGGCTGCCGAAGTCATGCAGGTGATAATGGCCCACCAGACGCGGTGAGCCGGGTGCCACCGCATCGCCGCAGATGGTGAAACCGTTCTCGTCGGGGTCCATCACCGCATAGGCGCAGCTGGACAGGCCAAGGTGTTCGACCAGCATGCGGGTGGTGATGGCCATGATCTGATCCGGGTCGGCCGCCTCGGTCACGGCTCGCCCGAGGGTATCGAGAAAGTGCAGGCGCTGGTTGGTGACCACGCTGGCGGTGGTTTCGGTGACCGTGTCGAGCATGCCCAGTATCTCGCCATCATGGCTGCGAATCGGGCTGTAGCAGAAGGTGAAATAGGCCCGCTCCAGGCCGCCGTTGCGGTCGATCGTCAGCGGGAAGTCCTCGATGTACACCGCTTCACCGGCCAACGCACGTTCTGCCATATGGCGGATCTCGTCCCAGGCTTCGTGCCACACGTCGCGAAAGGGGATGCCCAAGGCCAGGGGCTTGCGACCCAGAATCGGGGTGAAGGCATCGTTGTACAGGGTGATCAAGTCCGGGCCCCAGAGCACGGCTTGCGGAAAGCGCGAGGCAAGGCACAGAGCCATCGTGGTTTTCAGCGCGTCGGGCCACTGTTCCAGCGGGCCCAGCGGGGTGGTGGCCCAGTCGTGGTTGCGGATGCGTTCGGCCATTAGCCCGCCGCCGTCTAGCCATCTAGCCATGTGCTTTGCCGGTCCTCTTTCTCAAGGCCCTTAGGGTGCACCGAGAATAGACCGTTGGCGAGGGTTTTGTGAGTGGCCGTGCCACTGCACAAGCCTCTGCAACTGCGCGATCCGAGTGAGTGCAGGTTCACCCGCGAAGCGGCCGGACAGGCTAGCGCATGAAGTGCACCTTGCCGGTGTCATCATTGCCCATGTAAATGCCATACACCCCGGCCTGCCGCTCGAGGATGTAGCGCTCGAGAATTTGCCGGATGGCCGGATAGTAGATCTCATCCCAGGGGATTTCATCCGGTTCGAAGAACTTGTACGCCAGCGTCTCCGGCCCGTACTGCCCGGTCTCTTCGGTAACGATGGCACGGAAGATGATGTACACCTCGCTGATCTTTGGCACGCTGAAGATCGAATACGGCGAGACGATGTCCGCACGTACGCCGCTTTCTTCCCATACCTCGCGCAGCGCTGCCTGTTCGGTGGTTTCGCCAGCCTCCATGAACCCGGCAGGCAAGGTCCAGGTGCCGGGGCGAGGGGGGATGGCGCGCTGGCACAGCAGGTACTTTCCATCGCGCTCGATGATGCAGCCGGCGATGATCTTGGGGTTGATGTAATGGATATAGCCGCAGCCGGTGCAATGCAGGCGTTCGTGGGTATCGCCTGTGGGAACGCCCCGGGCCAGTTCCTTGGTGCAGTGCGGGCAGTAGCGCGGGGCATTGGGCATGATCAGCGACCTATGCGGGGTTCCTTCAGGGCCAAGGGTTCGACAATGTCGCGCACCTTGGCGTTGTCATCCTGCTTCTGGCGCAGGTAGTCCAGGGCCACCTTGGCGGCGGCGCGGACGTGGTCGACCGAGGCCTGGTGGGCCACCAGCGGGTCGCCGCCCTTGATGGCCTCGACGATCTTTTCCATTTCGCGGTTGCTGGCGCCGCGGCGGTTTTCCTGCGATACCGAGGTGGCGCGCAGGTAGCTGATGCGGGCTTGCAACTGGCGCAACTGCTGGGCCGCCACCTGGTTGCCCGAGCCTTCCAGCAGCACATCGTAGAAACCTTGTACCGAATCCAGCACCTGTTGCAGCTCGCCTTCTTCCAGTGCCTCGCGGTTCACTTCCAGCGCGCGCTCCAGCGCACGGATGTCCTTGGCCTTGGCGTTGAGGGTGAACAGTTGCACGATCAGGCCTTCGAGCACACAGCGCAGCTCATAGATGTCACGCGCGTCTTCCAGGGTGATGATGGCCACGCGCGGGCCTTTGGCGTCAGCGAACTCGACCAGGCCTTCGGATTCCAGGTGACGCAGCGCTTCACGTACTGAAGTGCGGCTGACGCCGAGGCGGTCGCACAGGTCGCGCTCTACCAGGCGGTCGCCGGGCAGCAGGTGAAAGTTCATGATTGCGGTGCGCAGCTTGTCGAGCACGATTTCGCGCAGAGTAACGGGGTTGCGGTTGACCTTGAAGCTGTCGTCGAGTGGCTGGCGTTTCATCAGGTGCGCTCTTTATGAGGCTGTTGCGCCAACATCGCGGAATGCCCCGAACCGAGGCTTTCCATGCAGTGGTTCGAACAGCCCGTTGTTAACGGGTTGGTTCCGCATCGGCTTCGGCAAACGCTTCACGGGCCAGGCGGAAACTGTCCACCGCCGCGGGTACGCCGCAATAAATGCCGACCTGGAGCAGGATTTCGCGAATCTGTTCACGGCTCAGGCCATTGCGCAGGGCACCGCGAATGTGCAACTTGAGCTCGTGGGGCCTGTTGAGCGCGGAAATCATGGCCAAGTTTATCATGCTGCGCTCTTTCAGCGACAAGCCTTCGCGGCCCCAGACGTGACCCCAGCAATACTCGGTGACCAGCTCTTGCAACGGTTTGGTGAACTCATCTGCGTTCTGGATCGAGCGGTTGACGTAGTCCTCGCCCAGCACCTGGGTGCGGATTTTCAGACCCTTTTCGTACTTTTCATTGCTCATGTGCAGTACTCCGGCAAAAAACAGGGGCCGCAACCGAGGGTGAGACGATTAGCGCGACCCCTGAAAACAGGGACATCGGTGTTGGCTTCTTCGCGGGCTTGCCTGCTCTCACAGGTTCCGGAATCTGTGGGAGCGGGCAAGCCCGCGAAGAGGCCAACACCGACTTCAAGGTATATCAGCCAAGCGGCGGCAGGGCGCCGAGCTTGCCTTTGTGGTAGACCATCGGGGTCACCGGCTCGGCCGGCAACACCAGGTTCTTCACCGCACCGACAATGATCGCGTGGTCACCGCCGTCGTACTCGCGCCACAATTCGCACTCGATGATCGCCGTGGCCTTGGCCAGCAGGGGGTTGCCCAGCTCGCTCAGGTGCCACTCGATGTCTTTGGCCTTGTCCTTGCCCTTGCCTGCGAAGGCATAAGCCTCGGCGGTCTGGTCGGCGGACAGCAGGTGGATGGCGAACTGCTTGCTATCGCGCAGGATCGGGTAGGTGTCGGAGGCGTAGTTAGGGCAGAACAGCACCAGCGCCGGGTCGATCGACAGCGCGCTGAACGCACTGGCGGTGATGCCGACGATGCCGCCGTCGGCGTCCAGGGTAGTCACTACCGTGACGCCGGACGGGAAGGAGCCCATCACGTCTTTGTAGATGCCGGGTTCGATCATCTTGTGTTCCTCCTAGCGCATCACGAACGGGTCGGGCATCGGCGCGGTGGACAAGTTGATCCACACGGTCTTCAGCTCGGTATAGGCCAGCACCGAATCGATGCCGCTCTCACGGCCGTAGCCGCTGTTCTTGAAGCCGCCTATCGGTGCCATGGCCGACACGGCGCGGTAGGTGTTGACCCAGATGATCCCCGAACGCACGTCACGGGCCAGGCGATGGGCACGGCCCAGATCGCGCGTCCAGATGCCTGCAGCCAGGCCGAACTGCGAGTCGTTGGCTATGGCCAGGGCTTCTTCTTCGGTTTTGAAGCGGATCACCGCGGCGACCGGGCCGAACACTTCTTCCTGCATGATGGTCATCGCGTTGCTGTCGCACTCGAACAGGGTGGGCTCGTAGAACCAGCCGTCACCTTCAACGTCGGCACGCTTTCCACCCATATGCAGTTTCGCGCCTTCGGCCTTGGCTGCTGCCACCAGGCCTTCGACGACTGCCAGCTGCTGTGCGGTGGCCATCGGGCCCATTTCGCTGGCGTCGTCCTGCGGGTTGCCGATGCGGATGCGCTTGGCGCGGGCAATCAGGCGCTCGACGAATACGTCGAAAATTTCATCCTGCACCAGCAGGCGCGAACCGGCCACGCAGCTTTGCCCGGAAGCGGCATAGATGCCGGCCACGGCGCCATTGATGGCGCTGTCCAGGTCGGCGTCGGCGAAGATGATGTTCGGCGACTTGCCACCCAGTTCCAGTGACAGCTTGGCGAAGTTTTCGGCACTGCTGCGCACCACGTGGCGGGCGGTGGCGGCACCGCCGGTGAAGGCGATCTTGCGCACCAGCGGGTGGCGGGTCAGCGCCGCGCCGGTGCTGGGGCCGTAGCCTGTGACCACGTTGACCACCCCGGCCGGGAAGCCGGCCTCAAGGGCTAGACGGGCCAGCTCGAGAATGGTCGCCGAGGCGTGCTCGGACGGTTTGAGTACGATGGTGTTGCCGGCAGCCAGGGCAGGGGCCAGCTTGATCGCGGTGAGGTACAGCGGGCTGTTCCAAGGGATGATCCCGGCAACCACGCCGATTGGCTCGTGCACGGTGTAGGCGAACAGGTCGGGTTTGTCCAGCGGCAGGGTGCCGCCTTCGAGCTTGTCGGCCAGGCCCGCAGTGTAGTGGAAGAATTCCGGCAGATAGCCGACCTGGCCGCGCGTTTCGCGGATCAGCTTGCCGTTGTCACGGCTTTCCAGCTGGGCCAGGTGCTCTTTGTTCTCGGCAATCAGGTCACCCAGACGACGCAGCAGCTTGCCGCGCGCGGTGGCGCTGATGCTGCGCCACGCCTTGCTGTCGAAGGCACGCTGGGCGGCCTGAACGGCCAGCTCCACATCGGCTTCATCGGCGTCGGGCAGTTGCGCCCAGGCCTGGGCGGTGGCCGGGTTGAGGCTGTCGAAGGTCTTGCCGCTCTGGGCATCGCGCCATTGGCCGTCGATGCACATCTGGAAACGAACGAGGGTCATGCAACAATCCCCTTGGCGGATTCGGTGAGGGTGCGGGCTTGGGTGAGGAAGTCCAGCAGCATCTTGTTGACTTCACGCGGTGCTTCCACCGGCATCATATGCCGTTGCTCGGCGAGGACCACGCTCTGTGCGCCAGGAATACAGGCGGCGAGCTGGCGGGTCATGGCCGGGGTGGAGCCCGAGTCGAGTTCGCCAGTGGCGATCAGCGTCGGCACCTGGATACTGCCCAGGTCGTCGGCGCGGTACATGTCCTGAGTGGCGAACAGCGAATAAGTGGTGTGGTAGCCTTGCGGGTCGTTGCTCGCCAGCACCTGGCGAATGGCGGCGACCTGCGCCGGGTTGGCAGCCTTGTATTCACGGCTGAACCAGCGGTCCAGGGCAGCATCGACGTTGGCGTCGGGGCCCAGCTCCGCCGCCTGGGCGGCACGCGCGATCACCCCGGCACTCTGCTCGGGGGTACGGTTGAACACACTGTTGAGCACGACCAGTGCAGCCAGGCGCTGCGGGTAATTGAGGGCGAATGCACGGGCAACCAGGCCACCCATGGAGAAGCCGATCACGGTGGCTTGTGCGACTTGCAGGTGGTCAAGCAGTTCGGCGAGCTGGTCGGCATAGCCTTCCAGCGGTGTGTCGGCAGCCGGTACGCGGCTTTGACCGTGGCCGAGCATGTCGTAGGCGATGACGCGGTAGTCGTTGGCCAGGCCAACGAACTGACCGCCCCACATTTCCTTGTTCAGGCCCACGCCGTGGATCAGTACCACGGGTTGGCCCTGGCCGACATCCAGATAACTGGTGCCGGCAGGTGTGCGTTCAGCGACAGGCTGAATCATGGAGGGCGCTCCTTGAAGGTCGGGCGCGGCGGGTAAGCACGCCACGCCCCGGCCCGTCTTGGTTATTGTTATTGAGCGTTGGCTTTTTCGGCAGCCAGTTCTTCCAGGTCGATGTAACGGTTGCCGATGCGCGGGTGCAGGCGGCCGCCGTCGGCTGCGCCCAGGACCACGACGATTTCATCGGCACGCGGTGCGTCTTCGATCTGCATTTCCAGGGTGATGTAGTGCGAACGCAGGCCTTCGTCGTCCTTCTGCATCATCGGGATCTGAATCGAAGTGCCTGGGCCGCCGCGCTTGTTGGTGAAGCTCAGGTAGCTCTTGGCCTGCACTGCCTCGCGGTAGTGGTTGCCGAAGCGCAGGGTGTGGATCACGGCCGAGGCGTGCTCGATTTCGCCATCGGCGCCGACGACGGCGGCCTTGCCGTAGGCTTCGATCTTGTCGGCACCGCCGATGGCAGCAGTCAGGCGCTCGACCATCAGGGCGCCCAGCTCCGAGCAGTTGGCGCGAATTTCCGGCTTCAGATCTTCAACGAAACCGCGACCGGCCCATGGATTCTTGATCACGACGGCCAGGCCGACCATGGTCACCGGCTTGTCGGTGGCCTTGCCGCCTTCGATGCGGGTCTCTTCGGAGTAGGTGACGATCTTGCGGATTTCGAAACTCATGGTTGGCTCCTGGTGAGGGTTATCAGCTCTTGTTGTCTGATGGTATACCATAATATTTGTTGTGCAAGAGGTGTCAGGAAATTTCTCTTGTCGGGGGACGAAAGGTGGCCTGATGCCTTGATTTCTCTGTTGTCTGTACTGGTCTCTTCGCGGGCTTGCCCGCTCCCACAGGGACTGCACAGGTTTCAAAAAAAGCCCGCTCACGCAGGCCGAAGGGGCCCACGGGAGCGGGCGCGTCCCGCAATGTTTCAGGCAATGGGAATTCAGGCGAACGCCGGCACCACTTCCTTGATGAACAGCTCCAGCGACTTTTTCTTCTCGGCGTGGGGCAGGCTGTTGTCGCACCAGAAGCTGAACTCGTCGACGCCCAGTTCCTGGTAGTACTTGATGCGTGCGATGACTTCTTCCGGGGTGCCGATCATGGTGTTCTTGCGGATGTTCTCCAGCTGGAACGCCGGCACTTCGGCAAATTTCGACTCCGGGCTTGGCTCGAGGAAGCCGTTTACCGGGGTGGTCTTGTTGCCGAACCAGGCATCGAACGTGCGGTAGAAGCGCGATATGGCCTGGGCGCCGACCTTCCAGCCTTCCGGTTCGGACGGGCTGTGCACGTGAGTGTGGCGCAGCACCATCAGTTGTGGGCGCGGCACGTCCGGATTGTTGTCCAGGGCGGCCTGGAACTTGTTCTTCAGGTCCAGCACTTCTTCGTCCCCCTTCATCAGCGGGGTGACCATGACGTTGCAGCCGTTGGCCACGGCAAAGTTGTGCGAGTCCGGATCGCGTGCGGCGATCCACATGGGCGGCGTGGCGTTGAACGGCTTCGGCACGCTGGTAGAGGTAGGGAACTTGTAGACTTCGCCATCGTGGGCGTAGTCGCCTTCCCACAGCTTGCGCACCACCGGCACCATCTCGCGCAGCGCCTTGCCGCCGTCGGTGGCCGGCATGCCACCTGCCATGCGGTCGAATTCGAACTGATAGGCGCCGCGGGCCAGGCCCACTTCCATACGACCGTTACTGATCACATCGAGTAGCGCGCATTCGCCCGCAACGCGGATCGGGTTCCAGAATGGCGCGATGATGGTGCCGGCGCCCAGGCGGATCCTCTCGGTGCGTGCGGCCAGGTAGGCCAGCAGTGGCATCGGGCTTGGCGAAATGGTGTATTCCATGGCGTGGTGTTCGCCGATCCACACGGTGCTGAAACCGCCGTTCTCGGCCATCAGGGTCAGTTCGGTCAGGTCTTCGAACAGCTGGCGGTGGCTGACCTGTTCATCCCAACGTTCCATGTGCACGAACAACGAAAATTTCATGGGTTTTTCCTCAACGCTTGTTGTTACCCGTCAGTAAAGCGGGCTTCAGTGTGGGAGCGGGCTCGCCCGCGAAACAGAACACGCGGTGGGTGGCACCGGCTTCGCCGGTGTTCGCGGGCAAGCCCGCTCCCACTGGGGTCTGCGTCGAATTGCAGGCTTCAGGCAAAGGCCGGCAGGCTGGCCATTTTGCCGCGGCAGTACACCATGGGCCGTGGTGCTTCTGCCGGGACGATCAGGTTGTGCACCTTGCCGACCATGATGGCGTGGTCGCCACCTTCGTATTCACGCCACAGTTCACATTCGATCACCGCGGTTGCGCCGGCCAGGATCGGATTGCCCAGTTCACTCAGGCTCCACTCGATACCGCAGGCCTTGTCCTTGCCCTTCTTGGCGAACGCGTAGGCTTCTGCCTGCTGTTCACCCGAGAGCAGATGAATGGCAAAGCGCTTCTGTTTGATCAGTATCGGGTAGGAGTCGGAGGTGTAGTTGGGGCAGAACAGCACCAGTGGCGGGTCCATCGACAGGGAGGAGAAGGCGCTGGCGGTCAGGCCGACGACCGAGCCGTCGTCGTCCTGGGTGGTGATGACGGTAACGCCGGACGGGAAGGAGCCCAGAACGTTCTTGTAGACAGTTGCGTCGATCATCGGGAATACCTCTGAAGGGCTGCGGTGGTCCGCGGTTTTTATCGTTGATGTGTCTGATGGTATACCGTAATACCTATTTTGCAAGCGGAATTTTCAACCTGGCTTTTCCACGATGAACGGCTCAAGGCCACGTATACCGTGGCCTTGAGCGATCAGGTGGTTTGCCGCCAGGGTTGCGCAAGCGGATCAGCGGGCTTTTTTTACTGCGGATCAGTGTTGTCAAAAGTTTGGAATACCATAATATGGTCCGCAGCTGAGAGGCCGCCTAGATGCGGTTTCCTTACAAAGATAAAAACGACCTTTCGAGCTGAAAACCATGTCCCAACCGTCGTCGCAACACCAGTTTGTCGAGAATCACACGGTCGATTACGTTCCACCTGCCGAGCGCCATGGGAAGGCGCGCGACCTGTTCACCCTCTGGTTCAGTACCAACATTGCACCACTGCCCATCGTCACCGGTGCCATGGTGGTCCAGGTGTTCCACCTGAACCTGTTGTGGGGGTTGATAGCCATCGTCCTGGGCCATCTGGTCGGGGGCGTGGTCATCGCCCTGGCCTCTGCGCAGGGGCCGCAGCTGGGCATTCCACAAATGGTGCAAAGCCGTGGCCAGTTCGGCCGTTACGGCGCCTTGCTGATCGTGTTCTTCACCGCGCTGATCTATGTCGGCTTCTTTATTTCCAACATTGTCCTGGCAGGCAAGACCATCCACGGCATCGCCCCGAGCGTGCCGATGCCCGGCGCGATCGTGATAGGCGCCCTGAGCGCTACTGCCATCGGCGTGATCGGCTATCGTTTCATCCATATTCTCAACCGCATCGGCACCTGGGTGATGGGTTCGGCTTTGCTGGCCGGTTTCATCATGATGTTCATTCAGGACCTGCCGGCAGACTTCTTCAGCCGCGGCGCATTCAACCTGTCGGGCTTCATCGCCACCGTGTCGCTGGGCACCATCTGGCAGATCAGCTTCTCGCCGTACACGTCAGACTATTCGCGCTATCTGCCGCGTGAAGTGGGCATTGCCAAACCGTTCTGGGCGACCTACCTGGGCGCCACCCTGGGTACCATCCTGTGCTTCAGCTTTGGTGCAGTGGCCGTGTTGTGCGTACCGCAAGGCACCGACGCAATGGACGCGGTGAAGCAGGCTACCGGCTGGCTGGGCCCGATCCTGATGGTGCTGTTCCTGCTCAACATCATCAGCCACAACGCCCTCAACCTGTATGGTGCGGTGCTGTCGATCGTGACCGCAATCCAGACTTTCGTGGCCGAGTGGACGCCGAGCGTCAAGGTGCGGGTGATCCTGGCCTCGGTCATTCTGGTGGGCTGCGGGATGGTTGCACTGAATGCTTCGGCGGACTTCATCGGCCAGTTCATCGGCCTGATCCTGGCGCTGCTGCTGGTCCTGGTGCCGTGGGCTTCGATCAACCTGATCGATTTCTACCTGATCAAGAAGGGCCAGTACGACATCGCCTCGATCTTCAGTGCAGACGGCGGCATCTATGGCCGTTTCAACCACCACGCGATCATTGCCTATGCCTGCGGCATCCTGGTGCAGCTGCCGTTTGCCAATACTTCGCTGTATGTGGGGCCGTACTCGAACATTGTCGAAGGGGCCGACCTGTCGTGGCTGTTCGGCTTGCTGGTGACCGTGCCGCTGTACTACTGCCTGGCGACGCGCGGCAAGGCGGTTAACAGTGCGCGGGTTATCAGCGTCAACGACTGACAACTGCAACGGGGGCTGCAAAGCAGCCCCGACTATGGCCGCTTGGTCGATTTCCGCGCTTTGCTGGGTCAGGTATTCCCGCGCCCGTCATGCTGCCTGCGATACGCCCCCGGCTGCACCCCCACTGCCTTGGCAAACGCCCGGGTGAATGCGGCCACCGATTGATACCCCACCTGCGCGCCTACCTGCTCAACGGTATGCCCCGCCTGCAGCAACTGGCTGGCATGGCGCATGCGCAGCGCCAGCAGCACTTGTCCCGGCGATCGCCCGGCCAGTTCGCTGAAGCGCTTGAAAAATGCCGAGCGTGACAATCCGGTGCAAGCAGCCATGTTCTCCATGGTCCAGGTTTGCCCCGGCTGCTCGATCAATTGCTCAAGCAATCCGGCAAATGCTGGCTGCCGGGCGAGGGCGACCAGCCCGCCCAGCGATTGCCCTGCGTGCACCTGCTGGCGCAGCACGTACAGGAACAACAAGTGCGTCAGCCGTTCCAGTAGCATCTGTGATGGCCCGGCATCTCGCCGGCATTCTTCCAGGATCAGCCCGAACAGCGCCCGCGCTGCGCTGCCGCTGGGATCTTCAGCGCGTAACAAGATCCAGTCAGCGAGACCCTCGACAATCAGCGAGCAGAGGCCCGACTGAAAATGGAAGAAGCCGCAGACCAAGCCAACGCCGTCGGCGGCCTGGCTATCCAGCGCCTGCATGGCCTGGCGCGGCTGGGCACAGGCGTCGACCGGGTCCTGATCGCTGGACAAGCGATAGGCAAGGTCGCGCAACAGGAATACGGCATCTCCCTTCTCCAGGCGCACCGGTTGCGGCTGGCCGTCAATGTGCAGCCAGCAATGGCCTTGCACCACCAGATGGAAGCTGGCGCGGCCCATGCCCTGGGTACTGGCATGCCAGCCGCCGCAATAGCGGCCTACATGAAACAGGCTGGCATCGAGCTCCAGGCCTTCTAATAACCAATCGACAAGCGGGCTGGACGAAATCATCTAATGCAAAGACTCAGGAGCAAGGAAAGGCGACTGACGAATATGGAGGGTAGTTCTTATAACCAACAGACTGTAGTGACACTCATCAAAGGAGATCACTGCATGTCCTCGCGCATTACTTTACACACGCTGCAGAGCGCCCCGGAAGCGGCACGGCCGTTCCTTGAGAACGCGCAGAAGAATTCCGGCTTCATCCCCAACCTGCTCGGCGTGCTGGCCAACGCCCCGGCGGCGCTGGAAACCTACGTGACCGTTTCGGCACTCAATGGCAAGTCTGAGCTTGGCCTGGCCGAGCGTGAAGTGGTGCAACTGATCGCTGCCACCCAGCATGGCTGCGACTTTTGCGTGGCCGGCCATACGGCCGTCGCGCTGAACAAGGCCAAGCTGCCGCAGGAGGTGGTCGATGCTCTGCGTGCCCGTGGCGAACTCCCGAACGCCCGCTACGAAACCCTGGCCGCCTTTGCCCGCGAAGTGATCGCCACCCGTGGCAATGTCAGCGAAGCCACCTACCAGGCCTTCCGTGAAGCCGGCTTCAGTGAAGGCAACGCCTTGGAGGTGATTCTGGGTGTAAGTCTCGCAACCCTGTGCAACTTTGCTAATGTTTTCGCCCAGACGCCACTCAACGAAGAGCTTGGCAAATACCGCTGGCAGCCTTCTGCGTAGGCCACCTGTGATAATGGCCATTACCAGGCCGTTGTAGGAGCGGCCTTGTGCCGCGAACGGGCCGCAGAGTGGCCCCGGCGTTCCCTAAGGAGCAAGACCATGCAAGATTGTGCATTTCGACACTGGCTGGATGCCAATGCCGAGGCCATCGATCGGGGCCTGTGCGAACCGCAGCAGGTGCTGGCCCAGATCGCAGAATCGCAGTTGCTGCGCACGGGAGTCGACCCAGCGCTGGGCGGTACGGGCGGGCAGGTGACCGACGCGGTCGAGGCCATCGCCGCCATTGCCAGCCGCTCATTGGCTGCGGCGTTCGTCTGCTGGGGTCAGCGTGCCTTCATCGAATACCTGCTGCACAGCCCCAACCAGCCCCTGCGTGAGCGCCTGCTGCCACGTCTGTTGACCGGTGAACTGGCCGGTGCCACCGGGCTGTCCAACGCCATGAAGTTCCTGTCCGGTATCGAAGCGCTGCAGGTGCGTGGCCGCTCGGCAGCCGATGGCTGGCACCTGGAAGGGCGACTGCACTGGGTGACCAACTTGCGCAAAAGCGGCTTCGTGGTGGCGGCGGCCATCGAGGATGAAGCCGGCGGCGCGCCGTTTGTGCTGGCCATTCCTTCCGACGCTCCAGGCCTGGAGCGCTCTGATGATCTACAACTGATGGGCCTGCAGTCGAGCAACACGGCAGCACTGGCTTTTCACCAGGTGCCGCTGGCGCGCGACTGGCTGCTGCATGAAAATGCGCGCGAATTCCTGCCACGGGTACGCCCGGCATTCCTGGCGCTGCAATGTGGCATGGCCATTGGCCTGGCGCGACGGGCGCTGGAAGAGGTTCAGGCGCACCTGCATGGCCGAGCCTCGTTCCTCGACGAAGCCCGTCAGGTGCTCAGCGAACGCCTGGAAAACACCGTCAGCGAGCTCAAGCAGGGCTTGCTCGAAGGTCGCTTCCAGCAGCAGCCGGCGGCCTTGTTCAAGCTGCGCATCATCTTGGCTGAAAGTGCTGCCGACGCGGTACAACTGGAATTGCAGGCCAGTGGCGGCAAGGCTTACCTCAGCGAATATGGCGAAGGTTTTGCCCGCCGCTGGCGCGAGTCGGCCTTCGTTCCGATCGTCACGCCCAGCCTGGTGCAGCTGCGCGCCGAACTGCAACGCCAGGCGGGCGTTGCATGAGCGCAGTGTTGCTGGAGGCCCGCGACATCAGCCTGGGCTACCCGCGTGAGGGTGGTTGGCAGCAGGTACTGGCGCAGTTCGACCTGCAGCTTGCGCCGGGTGAAGTCGTGAGCATTCTTGGCCCCAGCGGTGTGGGCAAGTCAAGCCTGCTGCGGGTGCTGGCAGGGCTGCAGCAGCCTGGCGGCGGCAGCGTGAGCTTGCACGGCCAGACCCTGCAGGGGCCGCACCCGCGTCTGGCGGTGGCCTTTCAGGACCCCAGTCTGCTGCCATGGCTGAGCCTGGAGAAAAATGTCGCCTTCGGCCTGGATTTCGCCCGTCAGCCCAGGCTGGCTGATGCCGAACGACGTGCACGCATCGACCATGCGATTGCCGCTGTGGGCCTGGCCCACGCCCGTGGCCAGTACCCGGCGCAGTTGTCTGGCGGCATGGCCCAGCGCACCGCGCTGGCCCGCTGTCTGGCACGCCAGCCCGAAGTGCTGCTGCTCGACGAACCGTTCGGCGCGCTGGATGAAGTGACTCGCGCCGACATGCAGCAACTGCTGCTGCAACTGATCGCCACCCACAACACGGCGGCGGTGCTGATTACCCACGATATCGACGAAGCCTTGCTGCTGTCTGACCGGGTTCTGCTACTGGGCAACCACCCAGCGCACATCCTCGGCCAGTGGCACATCGACCTGCCGCAACCACGGACGCAGCGGGTCGAAGAACTGGGTGCTTTGCGTATCGAAATCCTGAAAACCCTTCGGCGGGCAAGCCGCACAGTCGAACCTACCCCAACCCCGTTGCCCTCGGAGGCTGTCCATGCGCATGGATGACTGCTGTTCCTCTTCTTCGCGTCGTGATCTTCTCAAGCTCGGCGTCATGCTCACTGCTGCCGGTGCATTGCCGTTGCTGTCGAGCTTGCAGGCGCGTGCCGCTGCCGAGCCGGACGCGCCGGTGCGCATCGGCTACCTGCCGATCACTGACGCCACGCCGCTGCTGGTGGCACATAACAACGGCCTGTTCGAGGCCGAAGGCATCAAGGCTGAGCGCCCGGTGCTGCTGCGCAGCTGGGCGCAGGTGATCGAGGCATTCATCTCCGGCCAGGTCAATGTCATACACCTGCTTTCGCCGATGACGGTATGGGCGCGCTATGGCAGCAAGGTGCCCGCCAAGGTGGTGGCCTGGAACCACGTGGGCGGTTCGGGCCTGACTGTTGCGCCGGATATATCCGAGGTGAAACAGCTCGGTGGTAAGACAGTGGCCATCCCGTTCTGGTACTCGATCCACAATGTGGTACTGCAACAGATGCTCAACGACAACGGCCTGACGCCGGTGTCGAAGCCGGCCAATGCGCAACTGGCCGCCAACGAAGTCAACCTGCTGGTGCTGCCGCCATCCGACATGCCACCCGCCCTGGCCAGCAAGCGCATTGCCGGCTACATCGTTGCCGAGCCGTTCAACGCACTGGCCGAGAACCTCAAGGTAGGCCGCGTGCAGCGCTTTACCGGCGATGTATGGCGCAATCATGCGTGCTGCGTGGTGTTCATGCACGAGCATGACCTGAATAACCGCCCGGAGTGGTCGCAGAAAGTGGTCAACGCCATCGTCAAGGCCCAGCAATGGACCCGTGACCATCGCACCGAAGCCGCCGCATTACTTTCCCGGGCGGGCCCCAACAAGTACACCCCCCACGAGCCAGCGGTGCTGACCAAGGTCCTGGCGCCAGCCGCCGAAGACCGTGCTGGCTACATTGCCAGTGGTGCCATTCGCCATCAGCAGTGGGACGAAAAGCGCATCGACTTCCAGCCATACCCGTTCCCGAGTTACACCGAAGAGCTGGTCAAGCGCCTGAAAAGCACCCTGATCGAAGGCGACAATGCGTTCCTTGCCGGGCTGGATCCGGCGTATGCCGCCCGCGACCTGGTCGACGATCGCTTCGTGCGTAATGCCATCGCGACGGTGGGGGGACCGTCGGTATTCGGCATTGCCGACAACTTCGAGCGTAGCGAGGAGTTTGCGGTCTGATGCGCACGCATGTCGTACATGCCGGCCTTGGGCTGGTCGGGTTGCTGGCCTTGTTGCTGCTATGGTGGGCCGGTGTTGCAGTGTTTGGCCAGGCCGACGGCCTGTCGGCGCGCTTTTCGCCGGCGGCAACCCTGGCCAGCCTGGTCGAGCTGCTGGGGCAGGGCGAGGTCTATGGGCATATCTGGGTCAGCCTCAAGCGCATCCTGATTGGGCTGCTGCTGGCGCTGCTGATGGGGGTACCGTTAGGCTTGCTGGTAGGCAGCTACCGGCACCTCGAGGCGGCGACCACGCCGGCATTCCAGTTTCTGCGCATGATATCGCCATTGTCGTGGATGCCTGTGGTGGTGATGCTGATGGGCGTGGGTGACCAGCCGATCTACTTCCTGCTGGCGTTTGCCGCGTTGTGGCCGATCTTGCTGAACACGGCGGCAGGGGTGCGTCAACTGGACCCGCGCTGGCTGCAACTGAGCCGCAGCTTGAGTGCCACGCGCTGGGAAACCTTGTGCAAGGTGATCGTGCCGGGGGTGATCGGTCACGTGCTGACGGGGGTGCGCCTGGCCATCGGTATTCTGTGGATTGTGCTGGTGCCGTGCGAAATGCTTGGGGTGAGTGCGGGGCTTGGGTATTTCATTCTTGATACCCGCGACCGGCTGGCGTATTCCGAACTGATGGCGATGGTGCTGCTGATTGGCGTGCTGGGGTTTGTGCTGGATGCCCTGGCGCGTGGGCTGCATCGACGCTGGGTGCATGGCTGAAAGGCCAATGGGGCTTCTTCGCGGGCTCGCCCGCTCCCACAGGTACATCACCGGCCTTGGGCCTTACGGTATTCCTGTGGGAGCGGGCAAACCCGCGAACAGGCCCTTGGATCAATGCACGGTTTTGCGTTGGCGCACACATTCCCGGGCTTGAGCGGCCAGTTCATCCAGCCGCTCATCGCGCATCTGCTCCGCTTCGATCATCGCATCCTCACCCTGCTGGTTAAGCAGATAGGTGTGAATCTGCAGCACTTCAGCCGTCTGATAGATGGGCGCAATGTCCAGGCGCCCGATCAGCGCACCACTGGGCTGGCCGGTACTGCTCATCAGCACCTGCGGGCCGTTGGCGGCCACCACTTGCATGCCCATCGCCTCGAACCATGGCACTTGGTTGGCAAAGGCGTTCAGCTCCACGCAGGCATGGCGCGACTGCAGGTCGCCCAGCAGAGCACGGGCGATGCCCTGGCGGCGATGGTTGGCGGAAACGGCCAGAAAGGCCAATGCACAGGCCTGCCCATCGTCCTGGGCTGGCAGTGACAGAGCAAAGCCCAGCAACTGGTCCGGTGCTTCGGCATCCAGCGCCAAGGTAAGCGCCACCGCCAGACCGCGGGTACCGTCCAGCGCTTGCAGGTACTGGTGGACTTCCATGCCGACGCCATACTGGTAGAGCGGGTACAGCGGGTTGTCGACGGCGATGGCGACACTGCTCAATTCGCCGACATTGTGAATGACCAGCTCGCGGATCTGGTTCTGGAAAGATTCGGGCGGCACGCTGTCGAGGCGGCTCAGGATGAACATCTGGGGGGCTCCGGCGGATGAGAATACAACCCGCGCTGTGTTGGCGCGGGTTGTACAGTCTAACCGGTTTTGCCGTATCAGCCTTGTGCCTGTAAGGCACCGAGCATCAGGTCGAGGTTTTGCACGGCAGCACCAGAGGCACCTTTGCCCAGGTTGTCGAACACTGCGGTGAGCAGTACCTGGCCATGCTCGGGGTTGGCGTACAGCGCCAGGCGCAGGTCATTGCTGTCATTCAATGCCTCGGGATCGAGGTTTGCCGCAGCGCCGCACTGATGCAGGGGCATCACCTGGACATGGCGGGCACCCTGGTAATGCTGTTCCAGGCAGGCTTGCAACTGCTCGACGCTGATGTGTCCAGGCAGCAGGCGAAGTTGCAGAGGAATGCTCAGCACGATGCCTTGGCGGTAGGCGCCATAGCCGGGCATGAACATCGGCCGCGCCGACAACCCCGCGTGCTGCTGGATTTCCGGTACGTGCTTGTGCGCCAGCTCCAGGCCATACAGCTGTAGCGCAGGGGCTTTGGCGGCGCCGGGCTGTTCGTGCCGCTCGACCGCCGCGCGACCACCGCCGGAGTAGCCTGACACGGCGTGGATGTTCAGCGGGTAGTCCGCAGGCAGCAAGCCGGCCTTGACCAGTGGGTGCAGCAGCGCGATGGCGCCGGTGGGATAGCAGCCGGGGTTGCTGACACGCTTGCATTGCGCGATACGCTCGGCTTGCTGTTCGTCCAGTTCCGGCAGGCCATATACCCAACCTGGTGCGGTGCGGTGCGCCGAACTGGCGTCGATCACCCGCACCTGCGGGTTGTGGATTGCGGCCACGGCCTCGCGGGCGGCGTCGTCGGGCAGGCACAGCAGGGCGATGTCGACGCTGTTGATCGCTTCGCAGCGGCGTTGCGGGTCCTTGCGCTCTGCCTCGGGGAGGGTCAGCAGGCGAAGGTCGGTACGACCCTTCAGGCGGGCATGGATCTGCAGGCCTGTGGTGCCTTGGTCGCCGTCGATGAAAACAACAGGGGTGTGCATGGTCGGGGTCCGGTTGGAGAAAGATGGCCTATGCTCGCCCGTAGCTTTGGTAATGAAAATTTGAATATGATGATCGATATATTCAGGTTTTCTGAATGACTTTTTGAAATGCGTGGTGACCCTTCGGGTGTGCCCGCGAAAGGGCCGGCTCTGACAATGCGCGAAATCAGCCTCGACCGCCTCCGCACACTGGTGGTCATCAGCGACCTGGGCTCCTTTGCCGAGGCTGCCCGCCAGCTTAACCTGGCGCCGCCCACCATCAGCTTGCACGTGGCCGAGTTGGAGGCGCGTATCGGCGCCCCGTTGCTCACCCGCACCCGCGGCCAGGTGCGGCCTACCGTCATCGGTGAAACACTGCTGGGGCGTGCCAGGCGCCTGCTGGCGGACGCTGACTTGGCGCTGGACGAAGTACGCCGGCAGGTCGAAGGGTTGACCGGGCGTGTGCGTCTGGGCGCTTCCACCGGTGCCATCGCCCATTTGCTGCCGCAGGCATTGGCGCGCCTGCGTGTGGAGCACCCGGGGATCGACGTCCAGGTACAGGTGCTGACCTCCCAGGCGTCGCTCACGCGCTTGCGTGAGGGCACACTGGACATCGGCCTTGTGGCCTTGCCGCAGGTGGCCGGCAAAGGGCTGACGGTCACCCCCTGGCGGCGCGACCCGATCCTGGCGTATGTGCCGGCCGACTGGCAGCCGCCGGCCAGGATCACCCCGGCGTGGCTGGCGCAACGGGCGTTGATTCTCAACGACAGCACCACCCAGCTGTCGCGGGTTACCGGCGAGTGGTTTGCAGCGGCGGGGTTGTACCCCGAGCCGCGGATCGAGCTGAACTACAACGATGCAATCAAGAGCCTGGTCGGCGCCGGCTATGGGGCGACATTGTTGCCGCAGGAGGGGGAGGCGACCGAGTTGGACCGGCGCATTGCCCGCCGACCGCTGCGGCCCGGGTTGTGGCGGCAGTTGGGGATCGCTTGTCGGGAGGGGCAGGTGGAGCGGGCCACGGGGTATGTGCTGGAGGCGCTGGAACGGTTGTTGTAGGGGCGACTCCACTATTCCGCTATAGCAAGGCCTGTGGCCAGGCCTGCACGTTCCAGCTCCAGCGCCTTGCCGAACTCAGAACCAGCGATCGTTCTTCTTGCGCCCACGGGTCAGTGCCGGCAGGATCAGCCCCGCCAGCAAGCCTGCACCGGCAATGCTGCCGCCATACACCATGTAGCGCATCATCACCTGCTTGTTCTCATCCCCCAGGCGGGCCTGGGTATCGCGCAGGTCCGATTGGCTCTGATCGAGCTGCTCGTTCAGTGCCTTGTTGCGCGCCTCCAGCTCGTCAATCAGCTGCTTGCGCGAATCAAGTGTTTCCTGCATGCCCTGCACACGGTTCTTCCAGTTGTCGTCGATGGTCTTCAACTGCCCGGTCAGTTCGGCGACCTGGGCATCGAGCAATGGCAGGCGTTCGTTCTGCCCGGGTACCGTCTGCAGGTCGTTGCTGAGGATCCACACCACATCTCCGTTCTGCCCACGCACCCGGCTGTAATTGCCCTGGCTGCCGAGCAAGGTCAGCTTCTGACCGGACTTGAGCGTGCCGACAATGCGGTGCCCGTCGGTCGGGCCGCTGCGCACATAGGTGCTCAGGCTGTCGCTGACCCAGCGTGCGTCGCTGGCAGGCTCTTCGGCGTGCACGGGGGCGGCAATACCCACCACGGCGGCAATCAGGCCGATGCGCAGGGCAGGGAGGGCGGAAGCATTTGGGCGGGAATCGGGCATGTTGGGTCTTCGCTGAATTCGCTGGAACAGGACAAAAAGTAGGCCCGGTGACTGGGCCGATGAACCGGTCGGTGAGTTGACCGTCAGCGAAAGACCGTTTTTTTGTCAGCAGGTTCACTGCCTGACGTCGGAAATATCTGCAGAATGTTGCAGTACTTCACTCAGAGCGCTGCGTTGCCGATGACGCAATTGTAATGCGCCGATCACCTTGGCGTTATCTGCCGGCCGTCAATCTCGGCCCGCCGACATAACAACAAATGCGACGTTCAAGGAGCATCGGATGACGTGTAGATCACCCCTGACACTGGCTGCTTGCCTGGCGCTGGCCAGCGTTGGCAGCCAGGTTGTTGCTGCAGAAAAAAGCGCGGACGGCTTCATGGAGGGCAGTACCCTCAGCGTGCTTAACCGCAACTTCTATTTCAACCGCGATAACCGCGATTCTGCGGCCCCGACACACCACCCGGGCAAACAGCCTGACAGCGGCTACTCCGAAGCCTGGGGGCACGCCGTGATTACCCGATTTGAGTCGGGCTTCACCCTGGGCACTGTAGGTGTTGGCGTGGATGCGTTTGCCATGCTTGGGCTTAAGCTCGACACTGGCGGCGGCCGCAACGGCGGGCGCAGTTCCTTCGACGTATTGCCGGTCGACCGCGACGGCCAGGCACGTGACGAGTACACCAAGGTGGGGGGCGCGGCCAAGGTGCGACTGTTCGACACGGTACTGAAGGTGGGCGATGTGTTCCCGGCCAACCCGGTGGTGGCTGCTGGCGACTCGCGGCTGCTGCCGGAAAGCTTCCGTGGGGTGACCCTGGAGAACAACAGCATCAAGGACCTTGCCCTGCAAGCCGGACGTCTGCATGCCATGAGCCAGCCGATGTCCAGCGACCTGCGGGAGAACTTCGTGACCTTCTATGGCGGCCCGGTCGATTCGCCGTGGATCGCCTATGGCGGGGGTGACTACACGCTCAATGAGCATGTCAGCGTCAGCCTGTTCAGTAGCCGGCTCAAGGACGTGTGGAACCAGTACTACGTCGGCACCAGCCTGAGCTGGCCGCTGAGCGAGGAGCTGGCCCTGATTGGTGGTTTCAACTATTACAAGGCTGTTGATGAAGGGCAGCAGCGCCTGGGAGCCTTTGACAACGATATCTGGAGCGCCAAGCTGGGTGTGCGCTTTGCTGCTCACACCCTGGCCCTGACTCACCAGCGCAACAACGGCGACGACGACTTCGACTACCTGCGCCAATCCGACTCGATCTTCCTCGACAACTCCATCCAGTACAGCGACTTCAACGCGCCCAAGGAGCGTTCATGGATGCTGCGCTATGACCTGAACATGGCCACCTACGGCGTACCTGGGCTGTCGTTCATGACACGTTACGGCAAGGGTACCGACGCCGATTACTCCAATGCCAACGCCACTTACATGCGCCGCGACGTCGCGGGCAACCCGCTGACCGACCAGAAACGCTGGGAACGTGACATCGAGGTCAAATATGTGGTGCAGACTGGCGCGGCCAAGGACCTGTCGTTGCGGGTGCGCCAGGCCACCACCCGGGCCACGGTGTTCGAGTCGGACCTGGACGAAGTGCGGCTGATCGTGGAGTACCCGTTGTCGATTCTGTGATTCCACTTTGGCAACCTCGTTGCTCCTTTGGTCTGGGTGGATTTTCTGGCGCTCCGCTTGGGGCGCCTTTTTTTATCGGCGTCATCGCGGTTAAACCTGCATTGGCATCAGATGGTCAGCGGCCGCGTGCCGCGATCGGGCTGCACAGCAGCCCGTGGCTTTCTGGTTGGCGCAGTCAGTTGCTGGCTACTTCGGCCTCTGTCGCTGTCTTGGTCGATGCCTTCTTCTCCTGCACTACAATGTAGAACTCCTCTCCATGCTTCACCGCCCCATACAGTACGGCCTTCTCGATCAGCTCGTTGCCGCGCAGGTGGCGCAGCATCATCGGGTCCTTGCGCAGGTCGCGGTACAGCGCCAGGCATAGCAGTACCATCACCACCACGAATGGCAAGGCCACGACGATGGTCAGGTTCTGTAGCCCGGTCAGCGCCTCGCCAGGGTTACGTGGGTCGCCGATCGCCAGCATGATCGCCGCCACCGTACCGGTTAGCGAGCCCCAGAAAATCACTGTGCGTCGTGATGGCGCGGTGGTGCCGTGTTCCGACAGCGTGCCCATCACCAGCGAGGCGGCGTCGGCACCCGAAACAAAAAAGATGCCCACCAGGATCATCACCAGCACCGAGGTTGCCGAGGCCAGTGGGTAGCTGTCCAGCAACTGGTACAGCGCGTGGTTACTGTTGACCGCACCGTTGGCCAGCTGGAAGGCGCCCTCGCGCACGGCCTCGATGGCGGCGCCACCGAAGATGGTGAACCACACCAGGCTGACCAGGCTTGGCACCAGCAGCACCCCGGTCACGAACTGGCGAATGGTGCGACCGCGGCTGATGCGGGCGATGAACATGCCCACGAAAGGCGTCCAGGAGATCCACCAGGCCCAGTAGAACACGGTCCAGCCGGCCAGCCAGCTGTTCATCTGCTCGCCGCCGCTGGCGTTGGTGCGGGCCATCATCTCCGGCAGCATCTTGATGTAGATGCCGAGCGAGGTCGGCAGCAGATTGAGCATCAGCAGCGTCGGCCCGACCATGAACACGAACACTGCCAGCACCAGTGCCAGCACCATGTTGGTGTTGGACAGCCACTGGATACCCTTGCCGATGCCCGACACCGCCGAGGTGACGAAGGCAATGGTCAGCAGTGTGATGATCGAGATGTAGAACAGTTTACCGGGGCTTTCGATCCAGCCGTTGTATTCCAGGCCGCCGGCGATCTGCAGCGCGCCAAGGCCCAGCGAGGCGGCCGAGCCGAACAGTGTGGCGAAGATCGCCATCATGTCGATCAGGCGGCCGAGTGGGCCGTTTGCGTGCTTGCCGATCAGCGGCCGAAAGGCAGCGGAAATCAGTTGCGAGCGGCCACGGCGGAAGGTGCCGTAGGCGATTACCAGGCCAACGATGGCGTACATGGCCCAAGGGTGCAAGGTCCAGTGGAACAGGGTGGTGGCCATTGCCACCTGCATCGCCTCGCTGGTCTGCCCGCTGGCCGAGCCTGGCGGTGGCGATATGTAGTGCGACAGCGGCTCGGCCACGCCGAAGAACATCAGGCCGATGCCCATACCGGCGCTGAACATCATCGCTACCCAGGACACCGTGCGAAATTCTGGCTGTTCGCCATCGCGGCCCAGCGGCACCCGCCCGTAACGGCTGGCGGCCAGCCACAGCACGAACACCACGAAGAGGGAGGAGGTGAGCACGAAGAACCAGCCGAAATTGAGAATGACCCAGGATTGCGCGGTGGAGGCGCTGCTGGCCAGGCTGGCCTGGTTGAGGAAGCCCCAGAGCACGAAAGCGATGGCCAGGAGGCTGGTGAAACCAAAGACGATCCAGTCAAGCTTGCCCTCGAAATGCCTATCCTGGCGGGCTTCTGCGGTTTTCGAGGGGTCTGTGACGCCAAGATCGAGTGTTTCGGGGATGTGTTCCTTTGCCATGTATGATGAGGCCCCATTTGTGTATTGCCTGAACGCGCAGGCTTGTTGTGTGGGCTGCCGAGCGAGATGACGGCCTCGGCGGGGTGGATTGCTGGCGGGATTATCCTGCGCAGCAGATGGCGGCTCATGTCCCCATAACGTCCTGGGGCGTCCATTGCGCGACTTGGCAAATACTTTTAGTTCTGGGGGCAGTGGCCCTTTCTGCCTCGGCTTCTGGTACCCTGATGGGCATAACCCGGGCCCGCACATACGAGCATCGTAGAAGCGCTGCTGCTTGCGGGCCTGGCCGCACCAGGAAACGGAGATTCGTCATAATGGCCACTGACCGTGTGAGCCTGATTCATTTCGATAAATTGAGCATGAGCCCAGCCGCTGCCGATCGGTTCCAGAAAGCCCTCGACGCGCTGGAAGCGCTCAAGCTGCAGGACCGTTACGTGTATCTCATCGCTCCCTATCTGGGTGATATCGCTGACGCCTCCGACGCCGAGCAACTGGCCACAGCCCTGGAGCAGGGCTTGCGCGTGGTCGAAGAGTTGCTGGCAGCCAGGTCGGTAACCAAGGTCAAGGCCGAAGAAGTGCGTCAGGTGTTCCACAGCGCGGGTGAACGTGCGCGGGCAGAACTGCCTGGCTGAGTAGTGGCATGGCCAAAGACATCGACAACCCCTGCGTCTCGTTATGCCAGCTCAACAGCGAACTGTGCGTGAGTTGCGGCCGCACCCGTGACGAAATCCGCAAGTGGCGGGGCATGAAGAGGCCCGAGAAAATGGCCACTGTGCAGCGGGCGGCGACGCGAATGAAGGCTATCGCCAAGAAGGCGGCAAAGCGGCAGAATGCCGACTGAACCTGCCCAGAATTGACGCAGCCTTTCCTGATTGTCTGACGAGCCTGAAATGGATTCTCACTCGCTGTTCGCATTTACCCTGGTCGCCGCCATCGCGATCGCCAGCCCCGGCCCTGCCACCTTGATGGCTATCAACAACAGCCTTGCCCATGGTCAGCGCAGCGCGATCTGGTCGTCGCTGGGCAATGGCACGGGCCTGTTCTGTTTGTCGGCTGCAGCCATGCTGGGGCTAGGCGCACTGCTGGCCAGTTCTGAAGTACTGTTCAATGCCGTGAAGGTTCTGGGGGCGGGCTACCTGTTCTACCTGGGGGCGCGACAACTGCTGAAGAAGAGCCCGATGCTGGGGCAGGGTGCCGCAGAGCGTACGGCCAAGGTGCGCCCCTCGCCGCTGAAGCTGTTCAAATCGGCCTTCCTCACTGCAGTAACCAACCCCAAGGCAACCCTGTTCTTTACTGCACTGTTCCCGCAGTTCATCGACCAAGGGGCTGCATTGTTGCCACAGTTTCTGACCTTGACCGGGATCTTCGTGGCCTTGTCGCTGACTTCGCTGAGCGTGTATGCCGCTTTGGCTGCGCGGGCCAAGGGTGTGCTGACCCGGCCGTCGATGTCGCGCTGGGTGAGCCGGGTGGTGGGCACCACCTTTATCGGTTTTGGCGCGGCGATCCTGGCGATGCGGCGGCAGGGAGGCTGAAAAGCCCAAGTGTCGCCGGCCGTGCAGCTCCTCACTGTCTGTCCTTCGGCAGATTTTTCTACTGGACGATGAAAGGCTCGTCTGCGGGTTGTTGATGGTCCAGACTATCTACAGTGCGCGGATGATAGCTGCAGGCGACCACAGTAGGTGGCAGCCTTGGGCTACCACGCCGGGTCGCCGGGTGTTTCATGTGCCGAGGGTCTTGGATGATCGAGCGTTGCTTTCGCCACGCCTTGCTCATGGTGTACCTGTCGCTGCTGCCTCTGGCTGCGGTAGCGGATGATGCATGCCTACGGTTGACCGCCACAGGCAACCCGGAATACCCCCCCTACCTGTGGCGCGATCCGCTAAACCCTCAACAGTTGATCGGTGCCAATGCCGACTTGCTCAGGTACCTGGGCAAGCAGTTGGGCCTGGAAATAGAGGTGGTTTACGCTGGGCCGTGGTCGCGAGCCCAGGAAGAAGTACGCACCGGGCGGATCGACTTGATGGCCGGGTATTTCCTGACCGAAGCGCGCCGGCAGCATGTGGACTACATTACCCCGCCGTTCTTGCGCACACCCAGCGTCATCTGGGTGCACCAGGACAATGCCTTTGCCTACCAGCAATGGGCCGACCTCAAAGGCCGCAAGGGTGGCACTCTGGTCAACAACAGCCACGGCCAACAGTTCGATGAATACGCCCAGGCCAATCTCACCCTCGAGGCAGTGCCCAGTGCCAGGCAGGCGTTCGAGAAGCTGATGCACAAACGCAGCGATTACGTGGTGTACGAGCAGTATCCTGGCATGGCGCTGGCGCGCACGTTGGGCATCGCAGCCACTGTGCAGGTGTTGCAGCCACCCGTGTCCAGCGAAGGGTTGTACCTGGCAATCTCACGAGAGTCGCCCTGCAACCGGCCATCGCTACGTGAGGCGCTGGCGCGGGAAATGGCGAAGATCGTAGATGAGGCCATGCCCGAGCAGTGGTTGAAACAGAATCTGGAACGGTGGCAGTGACAGCGTGGCTAAGGTGCTTCGCGGTCTTTGTGGGAGCAGCCTTGCGTCGGTACATGTACTACTCCAGTTCAACGCATATGCAAGATGATGGGGCTGCTGCTGGCCGGATCGGTATGGCCACGCAGCTTGCCTACCGCCTGCGCATCCACCGCACCACCCTGGTTGCCCCAGGCCGTACGCACAAAGCTGAGCACGTCGGCAATCTCCTGATCTCCCAACTGTTCGCGGAAAGCCGGCATGCGATAGGCGTCCGGCACCCCTGCAGCCACCACCCGCTGCGAACCATTGAGCGTGATATTGATTGCCGAGGCGTCCTCCTTGGCCAGTGCCGAGGTCGCTCCAGCCAAGGGCGGCATCCACTCGGCCTGGCCCTTGCCGTCCAGGCCGTGGCAAGACGCACAGCGTGTCACGTAGGTGCGCGCTCCTGGGCTGTCCAACCGTAGAGCTACCGATTCGGCTTGGTATTGCCACGGCGCGCCGTCACGTTGAGGGTCGCCGGGCAGCGACTTCAGGTAGTGGGCGATGGCTGCCAGGTCGTCGTCATGCATGAACTGCGTGGAGTTGTTGAACGCCTCGGTCATCGAACCGAATACCACTGCATGCCGGTTGCGCCCGGTCTTCAGGAACTGCGCGATCTCCGTCTCGCTCCAGCGCCCCAGCCCGGTGTTGTGGTCGGCGCGCAGGCTGGGTGCATACCAGCCATCGAGCAGTGCACCGGACAGGAACGGCCTGCCGCTCTCATCCAGCGCTTTTTCATTGAACGCCAGGCCGCGTGGCGTGTGGCAACTGCCGCAGTGTCCGGGGCCCTGGACGATATAGGCGCCACGGTTCCACTGTGCATCCTGCCCGGTCTTGTCGGTGTAAGGTGTGGTGGCGGCAAACAGGCCGTTCCACAAGGCGATGGGCCAGCGCAGGTTCAGCGGCCAGGGGATGTCGCTGGCCAGGTTGGCCTGCCGCGCCGGTTGCACGCCGTGCATGAAGAACGCATACAGCGCCTTGACGTCATCATCGCTGAGCTTGGCGTAGGACGGGTAAGGCATAGCCGGGTACAACCGCCGGCCACCGGGCGCGACACCCTGGCGCACGGCGCGGTCGAAGTCGGCCAAGGTGTAGCTACCGATACCGCTGTCGCGGTCAGGGGTGATGTTGGTGGCGTGGATCGTCCCCAGCGGGGTGGCCATTTCAAGTCCGCCGGCGAACGGCTTGCCATCCGGCAGGCTATGGCAGGCCACGCAGTCACTGAGCCGGGCCACATATTCTCCGCGGCTGACCAGCGCCGGGTCTGCAGCAGTGGCCTGCGCGTCGGCAAACGGCGATGCGGGTTCACGGGTGACATACCAGGCCAGCAGGCCCGCCGCGACCAGGCACGGCATCGCCAGCCAGCCAGCGGTTCTTGCGAAACGATGGGTCATGAGGCGTCCCTTGTGCGATCAGCTGAAGGTGTGGCGGCTCAATGGCAAACTGCGCACGCGCTGGCCGGTGAGCTGCGCAACCGCGTTGGCCACCGCCGGGGCCACGGCGGGTAACGGTGGTTCGCCGATGCCGCCCATCTTCGCCCCGCTTTCGATGATGCGCACATGCACCCGGGCCATGCGCGAAGGCGGCAGGATCGGGTACAGGTCGTAGTTGCGCGCGCGCGGCTTGCCATCCACGTACACCGCTTCTTCCACCAGCGTCTGCGAAAGGCCGAGGGCGACGGCGCCATTGACCTGATGCTCGATGATCGCCGGGTTGACGATGCTGCCAGGGTCGATGGCTTGCCAGATGTCGTGCACCTTGACCTGGCCGTTGTCGATCGAAACCTCGGCAATGACCGCAGCCTCCGAGCCGAACGGTGAGGCCATGGCCACGCCGCGTGCACGCTTGCTGCCGTCCTCGGCGGTGAACGGCCCGCGCTTCCAGCCGCCGGACAAGTCGGCCACAGCGTTCAGCAGGTTGGTCAGGCGCGGGTTGTCGCGCAGCAGGTGCAGGCGCAGTTCAAACGGGTCCTTGCCACCTTTATCAGCCAGTTCGTCGAGGAATGATTCGTAGAAGAAGTCGTTCAGCGAGTTACCCACCGAGCGCCAGTAACCGAGCATGGCCGGACCTTTGACATAGATCTGGGCAATGCGCTTGTTGGCGATGGCGTAGGACTTGCCTGACAGTCCCTCAAGCGCGGTCGGGTCGATCTTCTCCCCTTGTTTACCAGCAAGAGCCTCGGTTGGGCCTTCGGTGGCGCTTACCGCTTCGAGCGCCACCGGCATGCCGTCGGCATCCAGCCCGGCGCGGAACTTCACCACTGCGACGGGGCGCAGCACATCGCGCAGAAATTCCTCCTCGCGGCTCCAGATGAGCTTCACCGGCCGGCCAACCGCCTTTGCCAGGGCAATGGCCTGCGGGTAGGGGTTGGCAGAGTCGTACAGGAAGTGGCGGCCAAAGAAGCCGCCCAGCAGCGGCGAGTGCAGGTTGATTTGTGCAGGCTCCAGGCCGGTGCGTCTGGCAATGTCGTCACGGAACATGTCCGGGGCCTGGTTGGGTAGCCAGACGTCGAGGCTGCCGTCCGGGTTGAAGCGGGCGAGGGCGGACGGTGGCTCCAGCTGGGCGTGGTTCAGGTACTGGTTGTGGTAGCTGGCCTCGACCTTGGTCTTGGCGTTGGCCAAGGCGCCGGCAATGTCGCCTTCGTTCTCTTCATCACGGGACGGCCCTTGCACCGTCGCGAGGTGTTCGCGCCAGGCGTCGCTGGAAAAATCGGCCGGCATCGGTCGCACTTTGCTGTCGGCGGCCGGCTCTTTCCAGTCCACCTGAATCGCCTCCACTGCACGCTTGGCGTGCCACCAGCGCTCGGCGACCACGGCCACGGCACCCGGCAGCTGATGCACTGAATGTACCCCTTTCATGGCCTTGACCTGGTCTTCGTTGCGCAGGCTGCCGACCGTCATGCCCAGGCGCGGTGCATGCTGCACGGCAGCGTGGAGCATGCCGTCGACTTTGATGTCGATGCAGTACTGGGCCTTGCCGGTGGACTTGTCGTAGGCATCCAGGCGGCGTATGGGCTTTCCAATCCAGCGAAACTGGCTGGGGTCGCGCAGCTTGACGCTGGCCGGGTCGGGCACCGGCAGGTCCATGGCGCGACCGGCCAGCTCACCGTAGGGTACGGAACGTCCGGTCGTGGTATGTACCACGTTACCCGGCGTGGTAGAAAGCTCATCGACCGGTACACCCAGGTGTTCGGCGCCCGCCTGCAGCAGCATGCCCCGGGCGAGCGCGCCCAGACGGCGCATGGTCGGGTAGCTCATGCGCACCGACATGCTGCCACCGGTGATACGCATGCCGTTCTCCATCACCACGTAGGCTTCGCCCGGTGGCGCGCTATCGACCACGAAATGGGCCGGGTCGACATCCAGCTCTTCACCCACAATCTGCGCCATGGCGGTGAAAGGGCCTTGCCCGCCTTCCATGAAGGGGCTCAACAGGCGCACCGTGCCATCCGGGCGAATCTCCAGAAATGCAGGCACCTGGGTGCCGCGTTCCGTAGTTGCCGCAGCGGCGGCGGCTGCCTGCACGCGGGCCGAGCCCATGGGCAGGCCGAAACCTAGCACCAGGGCACCGACTGCGGTGCCGGCAAGAAAGCGCCGACGTGACAGGTTGACCGTTTCGCCCCGCTGCAACCTGAGCAGTTCGGCAGGCGTATCGACTGGCGTGTTCATCAGGCCTGTTCCCCCTGGGCCAGCTCATGCACGGCGGCATGGATGGCGTTGTAGGTGCCGCAGCGGCACAGGTTGACCATGGCTGCATCGATCTGCGCATCGCTGGGTTTTGGCGTGTGCTTGAGCAGCGCCGTGGCCGCCATTACCTGGCCGGACTGGCAATAGCCGCATTGAGCCACCTGGTGCTCGACCCAGGCGGTGACTACCCGTTTACCGACGGGGTCGGCCTCGATCGCCTCGATGGTGGTGACCTCACGCCCCACCACACCGGCCACGGGGGTAACGCAGGCGCGCACCACATTGCCGTCCACCAGCACCGAACAGGCGCCGCACTGGGCCAAGCCGCAGCCATACTTGGTACCGGTCAGCCCCAAGTCATCGCGGATTACCCACAGCAGGGGCGTGTCGGCGTCCGCCTCGACCTGATAGGTCTTCTGGTTGATGCGTAGTTCCATGGTTTCACCTGCCCGTCACGGTTGTTGTCGCTGTGTTTCTGCATGGGGAATACGTTGTCCCCCGGTGCAGAAACGCTAGCACAGGAGGATGACCGCTGGTCTGGTGGCGGGGGTGGCTTCAGAGGATCAGGCAAGTAATCCGGCGGAATACGCAAGCCAGCTTCGAAAAATCAAGCCTGCGGTCGGCGTTGAACAGGACTTGCGTAACGAAAACCCGGATAATGCCGGCCAATTTCGTTTTGCACGCTTAAATCACGGTAATCCCGCATGGAAATCAAGGTCAATTTTCTCGACAATCTCCGTCTCGAAGCCAAATTCGATGACTTCACGGTGATCGCCGACCAACCTATCCGCTACAAAGGCGATGGTTCGGCCCCCGGCCCGTTCGACTATTTCCTGGCGTCTTCGGCCTTGTGCGCGGCTTACTTCGTCAAGCTGTACTGCCAGACCCGCGATATTCCCACCGAAAACATCCGCCTGTCGCAGAACAACATCGTCGATCCGGAAAACCGCTACAACCAGATCTTCAAGATCCAGGTCGAACTCCCCGAGGACATTTCCGACAAGGACCGCCAGGGCATCCTGCGTTCCATCGACCGCTGCACGGTGAAAAAGGTGGTGCAGACCGGCCCTGAGTTCGTGATCGAAGTGGTCGACAACCTCGATGCCGATGCCCAGGGGCTGCTGATGCCGGTGTCGGACACCAGCACCTATATCCCTGGCAAGGACCTGCCGCTGGAGCAGACCATTGCCAACATGTCGGGCATTCTTGCCGGGCTGGGGATGAAGATCGAGATCGCCTCTTGGCGCAACATTGTCCCCAACGTCTGGTCGCTGCACGTACGTGATGCGCAGTCGCCGATGTGCTTTACCAACGGTAAAGGGGCCACCAAGGAGGCTGCGCTGGCCTCGGCGCTGGGCGAGTTCATCGAGCGCCTCAACTGCAACTTCTTCTACAATGACCAGTTCTGGGGCGAAGACCTGGCCAACGCGCCGTTCGTGCACTACCCGAACGAGCAGTGGTTCAAGCCGGGCCCGCGCGACGCGTTGCCGGCCGAGATCCTCGATGAGCACTGCCTGGCGATCTACAACCCTGACGGGGAGCTGCGTGGTTCGCACCTGTACGACACCAACTCGGGTAACACGGCGCGGGGCATCTGTTCGCTGCCGTTCGTGCGCCAGTCCGACCAGCAGGTGGTGTACTTCCCGTCCAACCTGATCGAAAACCTGTTCCTCAGCAATGGCATGAGTGCGGGCAACACCTTGGCTGAGGCGCAGGTGCAGTGTCTGTCGGAAATCTTCGAGCGCGCGGTGAAGCGCGAAATCCTCGAAGGCGAGTTGTGCCTGCCGGACGTGCCGCAAGAGGTGCTGGCCAAATACCCGGCGATCCTCGCTGGCATCCAGGGCCTGGAAGAGCAAGGCTTCCCGGTGCTGGTCAAGGATGCGTCGCTGGGGGGCGAGTTCCCGGTCATGTGCGTGACCTTGATGAACCCGCGCACGGGTGGCGTGTTTGCCTCGTTCGGTGCCCACCCGAGCCTGGAAGTGGCGCTGGAGCGCAGCCTCACCGAACTGCTGCAGGGCCGTAGCTTCGAAGGCCTGAACGACCTGCCGCAACCCACCTTCGAAAGCCACGCGCTGACCGAGCCGAACAACTTCGTCGAGCACTTCATCGACTCTAGCGGCGTGGTGTCATGGCGTTTCTTCAGCGCCAAGGCCGACTTCGAATTCGTCGAGTGGGACTTCTCCGGGCACGGCGAGGACTCCAACCAGCAGGAGGCCGCGACCCTGTTCGGCATCCTCGAAGACCTGGGCAAGGAAGTGTACATGGCGGTGTACGACAACCTTGGCGCCACCGCGTGCCGCATCCTGGTACCGGGCTATTCGGAAATCTACCCGGTCGAGGATCTGATCTGGGACAACACCAACCGCGCCTTGTCATTCCGTGCCGACATCCTCAACCTGCACAGCCTCGACAGCCGCTCGTTGAAGCTGCTGCTCAAGCGCCTGGACAACTGCGATGTGGATGACTACACCACCATCACCACGTTGATCGGTGTGGAGTTCGACGAAAACACAGTGTGGGGCCAACTGACCATTCTCGAACTGAAGTTGCTGATCTGCCTCGCGGTACAGCGTTTCGAGGACGCCAAGGAACTGGTCGAGGCATTCTTGCAGTTCAACGACAACACCGTAGACCGCGGCCTGTTCTACCAGGCGCTGAACGTGGTGCTGGAGGTGCAACTGGATGACGAACTGGAGATGGATGACTACGAAGCCAACTTCCGCCGTATGTTCGGCAATGCGCGCATGGACGCGGTATTGGGTTCGGTGGACGGCAGTGTGCGCTTCCATGGTCTGACCCCGACCAGCATGAAGCTCGAAGGCCTTGATCGCCACCTGCGCCTGATCGACAGCTACAAGAAGCTGCACGCGGCCCGGGCCAAGTTCGCCTGACAGGCGCTGCGCCCAATCATCGCCGGCAAGCCAGCGCCACAGGTATTGCACCGCTCTTGAGATTTGTGCCGAACCTGTGGACGCTGGCTTGCCTGCGATAAGTCAGGAGCCGTCCTACAGCCCTTTGATCTGGGCGCCATCCCCATTCTGTCTTGCCGCGTTGCCATCCAGGCGCATAGCGTTCTCTTCCTATCCACTTCAGGTGGTGACTATTCGGGCTTAGCAGGCCCACCTTCGAAAGCCTCCGCCGGTGGTGGCGCTGCACGGACATTGAAAAGCTTGCAGACACAGTACCAACAGAGAGCGACGGTCAGGTTGTAGGGGAACAGCACCGCCCAGAACGGCAATTGCCAGTTCTTTTTGCCCTGCATTTCACCGGGCTCACCGGTTCGCCAAGGGGCGTAGTGGCGCCAGGCTTCTGCCGGGGTCAGGCAGATGGCGTGCAGTGGCTTGTGCCACCAGTTGGGTTCACCGGGCGGGGGGAGTTTGTCCGGGCCGTGGTCCATGAAGTGGCGGAGGTATTCCCATACCTCGGCTACATGCTTGACGCCGGGTTCGGTGGGTTCGTTGCTGTCGACCCAGAGGCAGTCTTTTTGGTGCAGGCTGCCGTCTTCCCGGCGGGGGGCGAAGGCGAGGGCATAGCTGGTGGTGAATGATGAACCGCCGAATTCTGTGCGTTTGAAAATACCGCCTCCAGTGTTATTCCAATCAAAAACTATGAGTGTATTTATGCGTTTGTAATATATTTTTTTGGTGGCTCTATTGAGGTATATGTCAGAGAGTTTTTTTATTAAGAAAACACGGTAGGCTAAGAATGGAGTAAAAATAAATGGTCCGAGGAGCTGTATTGCAATAAATACATATGCCCCTTCCTGTTGGTAATTGACTGAGTGGGTGAAAAAGCCTGTGTAGGATACAATCGCGATGGCTAAAATCGTGGCGGTATACATCTTGGCCATGAAGACTGAGTCGGAAACCCATGGATTTCTGAGCTGCGCTAATGTAGTGGTTATTTTGCTGATCTGTCCGTGGATCTTTGGTTTGATATAAGTGTTTTCGTGTGGGCTAAATAACCATGTTGTGGCCACAGTGCTACCTCTCGACATGAAGGGTTGAGGTTGAATGAGTGTTGGCGGATAAGCCTTGGTTTGATAGAAAACTTATTAATAGAGTGCCACTTTTTGCTCTGGCTCTATCGATTTTGTAATGTAGAACAAGGCCTGCGCAAGTTAAGTGGCAGGTCGGCTCAGTCTTTGAGGGGGTTGCCTTGCTGTCGAAGTCCAAGGTGCTTAAGGTGCCATGCCATAAGCTCTGCCCTATAATGAAGTCTTTTAGGAGTACGGTTAGTTCAATGGTGGCCATGCCCTCGTCTACATGGCTATGGATGATTGTTGCCCAATCTGGTGTTGGCCACTGATTGTTGATACTCAATCGTGTAGTAAGCCCTTCAAGATTTAGGCGTGCTGTTTGTTCAGCAGTCAGAGCAATGGGAGCGTAGATCTGAGTATGCCAGGCTTCAAGTTCTTTGTTGATATTGGTGAAGCTTGGGAGAAGTTTCTGGTGGTCTAACTTAATCCCAGAACGGATTTCGCCATCGTTCTCTCTTGTGCCAAAAATACTTCTGCTTGCCCAAAGCTCTATCGGAGTATGGAGGCGCTCATGTGCTTTAGCGTGTAGGTAAAGCCCATCGACAAGCACGATAGCACCGACAAGCACGAGACCCGCAGCAGCCCAGCCTGCGAAGGGGATTAAAGATGTTGGGCCAGAAATCGCGAGGCTAGCTTCCAGTATAAGAGCGGATCCAGCGGCAGATGTGAATCCACCAGCAGCAGTATACGCACCTGATAGAGCCCCCCCATTTCGGGACTGTCGATACCCTTTTAATATGTCTGAGGTTAGTCCAAGGATAATCGCCGGGTAGCCAGAGGCGCGGGCGAATAAATTGCTACTTAAGTGCTTTACTATGCCATTTCCAAACGCCATTCCTGGCGCCGTAGAACTGAATTTGATGACTACGGCTTTATGCGTGGCCCGCACGCTAACCAGCGTCACTACCGCCGCGCCGATCACCCCGAAGACTGATGAAGCAAACCCCATCGTGTATTCCGGTGCATCACTCTGCTGCAGGTTGCTGTACGCCGTCTTCAGCGAGATCACGTTGAACCACAGCATCCCCGCGTTTAAACCACCACCACCGCCCGAGGTGAGTAACCCAAGGAAGTTGGGTTTCGCACGCGCAGTGGTGGTCAGCTCGATGGACACCGTGCGGCTTCCTGATATGCGCAACGCTTTCATCTCTTCAACCTGCGCCATGCCGCTCTTCAAATACCGCTGCACCTCCTGGCTAAAGGGATTCTCCGTAATGGCCTGCTCGGTGATTCGATAGCG